>CAYXLY010000001.1:0-30820 GCA_964466005.1 uncultured Spirochaetaceae bacterium
CGCCCCGTGCCCTCTTCCCCGCTCCGCCGAGAAGGCGGCTCGTGCCGTCTGGCGTCGACTCGTGTAATGTCCTCTCGGAGCCTCTCGCGGCATTTCCTGCTCGGTCGAGAAGCCGTTGGGCGGCGCAAGAGGTCGTATGCTGAACGAGCTCGGGAGCTTCGGAGACTTCATCGGCGGCCTCGCCGTCGTCCTTTCTCTCGTGTATCTCGCGAGTCAGATCCGTCAGAACACGGCGACCGTTCGGGTACAGACCGTGCAGCATCTGCTCACGGCTGACACGGGAGCGGCGGGACGGTAGGCCGGGCGCGATCCCTGGCATCGATCTCTGACAACCCGGCTCGGGAGCCCTCGAAAGCAATCCATCGCCGAGCCTTCGATCCCCTGGGCAGCAGGAAGCGCCGTGCAGTTCGAGCAGTTCTTCTCGTCAGCGATCGAGGTCGCCATTGCCACGGCGGGATTCTCCGGCATCGTGGTCATCCTCGGCCAGAGGGGCCAGGGCATGTGGAATCAGGCCGATCTGGCTCGCGTCTCCCTGCTCCTTCAAGCGAGCTTCATCGCGATCTTCCTCAGCTTCCTGCCGCTCGTTCTGGACGGCGCGGGGGTTTCGACTTCGATGATCTGGCGTGTCGGTAGTGGGTGCTTCATCGTCTACGCCTGCATTGCGATCCCCCTGCGACGTCGCGCGATTCTTCGCGTCCGATCGGAAGACCCGACGTACTCTGCAAGGCTGCTCTTCGTCCTCCTTCCCGTAGTCCTGTTCCTGGTGGGTCTGCAGCTGTACAACATCCTGGCCCTGGGAAGCGGATGGCCTTTCGTGCTGACGGTGGTCTTCGAGATTGGCGTCGCGCTGCTCGCGTTCGTTCGATTGCTTCGGATGCTATGGGAGAGGTCTGCTGGCTAGCCTTCGGAGGCCGCTGCCACTCGCCATCGGGCCCGACCATCCTCCTCGAGGAGAATGACGTCCGTGATCGCACGCATCTCGACCCGGTTGGCCTGCTCGGAAGAGGAGCTCTGGCAGAGGATCCTCGAACCGAAGTCGCTGCAGTTCGTCGCTTCACCTCTCTTGAGCTTCGCGCCCGCGAACGAAGGCGACCTGGATGGCGAGTGGCAGGTGGGGACTCCCTATCCGCTCCAGCTCTACCTCCTGAAGTTCATCCCCTTGGGAGGGCATACGATCGAGCTGCTGAGCATCGACGAGAGGACGCATACCCTCGTCAGTCGAGAGAGGGGACGGCTCGCGCGGGTCTGGAACCATACGATCTCCTTTCAGCAGGCTGCGCCGGGCTTCGTCGATTACACCGACGAGATCGAGATTCACGCGGGCTGGCTCACCCCCGTCATCTGGTCGTTCGCGCAGATCTTCTATCGGCACAGGCAGCGACGCTGGAAGGTCTTGCTGCGGAAGAGGGATTCTCCCGGGCGATCGATTCCCGACCACGAGAGCTCGGAGGACCCGTCCCGGCGCTGACCTGGATGACCCGGGGAGCCCCGCGGCGCGGGCTTCACTGGCGGAAGCCCGGATCCGGATGGGCGCCTGACTTGCATGATCCCCTTCCAGCGATCAGACTCCGATCCGTCCACGAGAGAAGCCGGCCGGACGCCTGGCGGCAATCCCTGAACTTCGACCGAATGGGCGTCGGCGATCCCTGCCGCCCGTCCGCCACTCCGTCGAGCGGTAGAACCGATGTCGAGCCAATACGGTGCACTCCAGACCTTCGCCGAGATCTCGGTGGCGCTCATTCTGTCTTTTCTGAAGCTCCTCGACGACGCCTTCGGAATCGCGAGCCCGTAGACCGGCTGCTCTCCGGGGATCCTCCTCCGGACGGGGAGCCGACCTCGGGGATCGCCTCCTTCATCGGGCTCGACGCCTGTGACCGGGCAGTCGGGTGGGCGTCCTTCGCGCCACATGCGTACACGACGGCTTCCTCGAGAAGCGGCACATGGGATCCGGGGGCACATGGCGAGTGGAGGTACGGCGTACGTCGCACTGGCGGCGCTCTGTTGGGGGCTCTCGGGCGGGATCGGCGGAGTTCTCATGGCCGACGGCTGGGACCCGTTCGTGGTGTCGTTCTACAGGGGCGCGATCGGACTGCTGTTCATCCTCGCCTGGCTGGCCCTGCGCCCGCGAGGCAGCGGGCTGACCGACCGCCGACTCTGGCTCTGGTCGACGATCGCGGGCGTCGGCGTGGCCGGCAACTTCGCCTTCTATTTCGTGGCCATCGCGGAGGGCAGCGTCGCGGTGGCGGCGACGCTGATGTACTGCGCCCCGGTGTTCGTCTATCTCCTGTCCTTCAGTCTCCAGCTCGAGAGAGCCACACCGCTCAAGTGGGCTGCACTCGCCCTGGTCATGGGGGGCGTCGTGCTGCTGACACGCATCCTCGAGATCGGAGAGAGCGGTGTCACGCCGATCGCCGTCGGCGCCGGCCTGCTCTCCGGCCTGTCCTATACGGTGTTCATCTTCGGCTTCAAGTATGCGGCACCGCACGGGAGCCCCCAGGCGATTCTCATGATCGCGTTCGCGGCACTCGTCGCCATACTCGTCTGGCCAGGCGATGCCGAACAGACCGTGGCCGTGCTGAGTACGCCCAGCTGGCCGCTCTTCGCAGGACTGGGGATCCTGGGCGCAGGATTGTCATTCGTCCTCTACATCGTCGGCCTGCACCAGACCGCGCCCGCCGTGGCCTCGATCGTGGCGATGGTCGAGCCGGTCACCGCGGCGTTGTTCGGCGTCGTGGTTCTGGACGAAAGCCTGGCTGGTCTCCAGATCATCGGCATGGGCCTGATCCTCGTCACGGTGACTGCGCTGAGCCTGAGCTCGAACGCTCGATCGGAGCCCCGAGGCGACGGATCCCGGGGCTGACTCTCCTCCCGATCAGCGGGCCGGGCGTGGAGCCCGTCTCCTGGCTCCTCACTCGACCCGAACAGCCGAGGGAAGCCCGTTGCCCTTCACGGCGGCCTGCACGCCCTGGTCTCCATCGAAGGCTCGCGCGGCGCGGCGCGCATAATCCACGAAATCCCTCGGCTTTCGGCCCAGGACGCGCTCGACGTCGTCGGTCGTGAAGGCGTTGTGGCCGTCCATCAGCCAACCGAAGAGACCGACGAAGAACGTCACCTCGTCCGACGGCATGACTTCGGCCAGCATGTCGCCATACTCCTCGAGCGACACCGCCGCGTAGCGCAGCGGGCGACCCGAAGCGCGGGCGAGGGTCTCGACCGCTTCTTCGAAGCCCAGCACGCGGGGGCCGGTCAGCTCGTAGGTCCGTCCTTCGTGGCGCGCTCGCGTGAGTGCGTCGACCGCGACGTCGGCGATGTCGTCGCAGTCGATGAAGGGCTCGAGGGTCGAGCCGCCCGGAAAGGCGATCGTGCCGTCGACCGGACGGACCCAGCCCTCGTCGAAGTTCTGATCGAAGAACGCACACTCGAGGATCGTGAAGGGCACGCCGCAGGAGCGCACCGCGTCCTCGGCCGGACGGACCTGGGGCTCGCCGCGACCCGAGAGCAGGACGATCCGTCGGAGCCCGGAGTCGCGGGCGAGACCGGTGAGTCGGCGCACGTGCTCGGCGGCTCCAGGGATCGCGAGATCCGGTGAGTAGGTCACATAGAGGGCGTGGGCGCCGTCGAGGGCTTGCTCCCAGCTGCTCTCGTCGTTCCAGTCGAAGCGAGTGGGCGTCGAGCGCGAGGCGAGCTGCACCGGCCAGCCGAGCGCCGTGAGGCGGTCGGCAACACGCCGTCCCGTCTTGCCCGCGCCACCCAGAATCACCGTCTTCATCGAATCCTTCATGTTCCCTGGCCTCCTGTAGATCGAGTGGCGGCAGGATCCATCCATGCGTAGAAGACTTCCAGAGACAAATATTCATAGTATCATTGCATTCATGCATCCAACGGATCTCGTCCTCGACGACCTGAGCTGGGACGACGTGCGTCTCTTCCTGGCGCTGGGCCGTTCCTCGACCGTCGGCGAGGCCGCCGGCACGCTGCGGGTGGATGCATCGACGGTCTCGCGCCGGCTCGCGGCGCTCGAGGCCCGCCTGGCCACGCGGCTCTTCGATCGGGGACGTTCCGGACTCGCGGCGACCGAGGCGGCGTTGGAGCTTCTTCCGATCGCCGAGCAGATCGAGGAGGGCATCGCGCGTTTTGCGGGTGCTGCCGAGGGCTTCGAGCGCGAGGTGGCCGGCCGAGTCCGGATCAGCTGTCCGCCCGACGCAGCGGAGGTCCTGCTGGCCCCGCTGCTTCCCGAGCTGCTGCGACGTCACCCGGCGCTGCAGATCGACGTCGAGGCAGGAGAGGGCGTGGTCGACCTGACTCGGCGCGAGGCCGACCTCGCGTTGCGGACCGCGCGCCCGAAGCATGGAGATCTGATCGTGACCCGGCTCCTCTCGGTCCGCTGGCGAGCCGCCACGGCGCCCGCGCTGGCGCGTCGGCTCGATCCACTTCGTGCCTGGGGCGATGCGCCCTGGATCGGGCCCGGAGACCGCCTGGCGGGCATCGCGGCGGCTCGCTGGCAATCGAAGCACGTCCCCGATTCTGCGACCTCGATTCGCGCGGACAGTCTTCGAACCCAGATCGCGCTGGCCGTCGCAGGCGCCGGCGTGGCCCTCCTCCCGGAGCGAAGCATCGAGTACTACGGACTCGAGCCCGTGAAGGTCGACCGGAGGCTGCGCGCGGCGGCGGCCGAGTGGCCCGAGGACGAGCTCCACCTCGTGACGCACCGCGCTCTGCGCCACGTACCGCGAGTGCGTGTGGTCTGGGAGCTCCTGCTCGAGAAAGTCGGACGACGATAGGCGGACTGCCCGAGCGCGACGAGAGCCCGACCCGGGTCCGGAACGAGGCGCGGCACTCAGGCGTTCGGATCGGGAGACCGAAGAGCGGGGAGGAGCGGCGAGCCGGCACCCTCGTCGCGCAGCAGGCAGGCTGACCTTTCGCACGTCCCACGTCGCATGTCGTCCCTCGACGACCTGCTCGAGGAGGATCCCCGACCATGTCCCGTCCCCAGTCTCGTCGATGGGCGGGGCAGACCGTGGCCCCGCTGCTCCCGATCCTCGCTCTCGTCCTCGTCCTCGGCACGGGCTGTGGCGAGATCGATCTCGACCTCCTTCGGGATCCGGATCGCCTCGTCGCCGGGATCCGCGCGCGGCTGGAGGACGAGGCTGGCGAACGCGGAGCGGCCTCGAATGGGGCGGCGACGACGCCCGCGCGATCGACCGCCGCGACGGCCCCGACCGGGAAGAGCGATCCGACCCGGACGAGCGGCGCCGGTCCGCGCGCCCCCGACATGGTCTCGATCGGCGGCGAAGACTCCAATCGGATCTACTACCAGTTCATCGACGACCGGGGCCGGGTCCACTTCGTGGAGAGACTGAGCGAGGTCCCCGCCGACTGGCGCGACCGCGTGGGCTTCGTCGAGATGGATCGTCCGCCCCCGCTGACCCCGCGCGAGGCCCGCCGGTCCTGGTCCCTGTCCGCCGACGAGACCGCGCGCCTGCTCGCTGCGCATCCCCCGGCGGCCCGACGCACCGGCCCTGGCGGTCGCTCGGACGCCTCCATCCTGCTCTACTCCGCGACCTGGTGCGGCTACTGCACCCAGGCCCGTCGCCATCTCGATCGCGAGGGCATCGACTACGAGATCCGGGACGTCGACGTGCAGGCAGTCGCCCGCGAGCTGCGCGACAAGACCGGTCGGGGTGGGGTTCCCGTCCTCGACTACGATGGCCAGATCCTGCGCGGCTACAGCGCCGATCAATACCAGCGGGCCATCGCCTCGATCCGGGGCTGAGCGGACGGGGAGGAGCCCCGATCCGGCCCCGAGCGCTCCCGCCCCGTCAGAACTCGTAGAAGAGCTCGGCCAGACCGGTGAGCTGATCGTCCCGGTCGCTTCTCGAATCGCTCCGGCTGCCGTTCGCGAAGAGCTCCGAGTTCGAGAGGTTCCGATCCCATCGGACCTCCCCCCGGAGCATCAGTCCTTCGGCCAGCCGGTGATCCAGCGTGGTCGTCCAGGACACGATCTCACTCTGCCCGACGACCCCGTCGCCTAGCAAAATCGAGAACGGCTCGTCGCCGCCGGCGACCACGCCCGCGGGTCCGAGGGGCTCGGAGATCGGCTCGATGCGGGTCGCGGAGCCTCCCGGGGAGAGCGTCGTCGTCGTCGTGCTCCGCTGACGCCCCCGGACGAAGCTGCGATCCGCGCGGAGGTACTCGACGCGGGTCGCCAGCCCGGTCGCTTCGGTCAGCGCCCATCGACCTGCGCCGGCGACGCCGTGCACGTCGCCGTCGGCGGTGTCGTCTCCGTGCGTCCTCACCCAGGTGTAGTCGAGCCAAAGCGCGAGGTCGTCGGTCGGGAAGACTCGCACGACCGCGTCCAGAACCGACGTGAAGCAGTCGTCTCCCGAGTCACAGCGGTTCGTGCCCGGGGTCGAAGGGGGAAGCGAAGCGCCGGTGATCCGGTCGTCCTTTCCCCAGAAGCCGCCGACCTCGATCCCGAATCGGTCCCGGACCAGAGCGACCTCTCCGTAGTAGACCTTGTCCCGGCTGGTATCGACGTTGGACGCGACGAAGACGTCGTTCACGATTCCCGCGGTGAGGACCAGCCCGTCTAAGACCGCGGTCGAGGCCTGGACGCCAGTCGTCGCATTCGGCTGGAGCTGGAAGAGGAGGCCCTGACTGATGTTGAAGTTCTGGCTGGTCTGCATGCTCTCGGCCCCGAGAACCTTGGGCAGCCGACCGGCGTCGAGCTGGACGCCGTGGCCCACCGGAGCGAGCCAGCTCGCGTAGGCGGTGTAGATCAATCCCGAATCCCGATCGCCACCCTGGGACTCGGCGGTCTCGCCCCAGACGAGGTCCGCGTGAAACCCGCCTCGACTCTCCTCGGTCGGCGTCTTGTCCAGGGTGATCCATGCCTGGTCGATCTGGAACGTATTGGCGTTCGGATGCCGGAAGGAGCCGAAGACGTCGCCATCGTCGTCGTCCGGATCGAGGAATCGGTAGCTGAAGCTCGACGCGAAGACGCCGCTCACCTCGACCCTCTCGACGAATCGGCCGAGCCCCGAACGCGTGCCCGCCTCGTGCTCCTCGACGAGGCCGGCGTCGGACAGCCTCTCCTGCTGCTCGTCCACCTTCGTCTTCGCAGCCTCGAGCGCTGCGGAGGTCGCCTCCAGCCGATCCTCCATCTCGGTCAGCCGCTGCTCCATCGAGCGGAGCTGTGCCTCGACCTCGGATCCGGTGGCGGAGGCAGCAGCGGCCTGCGCGGCGAGTCCTGCCATCGCGAATGCCGCGACGAGTCCGGCCTTCTTCATCGAGTCGATCGGCATGGAAGATCCGCCTTTGTCCTGCTCGCGGCCGCCCTCGTCGCAAGGCCCTGGACCGGGTGCTGCGACAGGACGCGACCGGCCTGCACGAGAGTCGCAGCGCCTACCGTGCGAGGAGTAGCACAGGGATGACGGGGGCTTGAGGCGGAGGGTCTTCCGTCGAGCGCTCGCCACAGCTCCTCGCCGCCTGTCATGGAGGACGCCGTCGGCCGGCGCAGGAGGCGCCCGCGCGGGGGTCTGGAGGTCGAGGACCACGCGAGAGGCGAGCCCGAGACCTCCTCGCTCCCCTTTGCCTGCCTCCCTATAATCCGGGGCTGCGACGACCATTCTGGCGACGCGACAGCCGACGGGAGGGGAGCGGCAACGGACAGCCCTCTGCGTCGAGCGGGAAGGCCCCCCGAAAGGAATCGATGATCGGTCCCGAACCCGTCCCGGGGGACGCTTCGCTCGGCTGGCTCGGCGTGAAGCTCCGACAGGGGACGCAGCCCACTCGTCGGCGGATCCAGCGCTGGCTGGAGACGCATCCCCGTGTCTCCCGTTTTCTCGAGCGCAGCGGCTGCCTGCATGTGGACGAGGCCACGGTGGCGCGGGGGCTGGCCGTCGGGCTCTTCGTCGGGTTCACCCCGACGGTCGGCATCCAGACGATCATGATCCTGGCGGGCTCGCTGTCGTTCAGGGCCAACTTCATCGCCGCCTTCCTCGTCTCGAACATCAGCAATCCGTTCACCATCGCGCCGCTCTATTACGGCTTCAACCGACTCGGTGAATGGCTGATGGCACGGCTGCCGATCTCGCATGCGTCGGTCCTCGACACCGGCGACGAGATCGCCCATGAGACGCTGGCGATGCTGATCGGCAGCATGATGATCGCGATCCCGATGGCCGCGATCGGATACCTCCTCTTCCTGAAGCTCGGACGCATGCTCGATCTGCACGCCTTCCATCACTCCACCCGGCGTGAAGAGGCCACCCGGCGTGAAGAGGCCACCCGGCGTGAAGAGGCTCCACCTCGAGGCTCGGCCCTGCAGCAGGACGAGACGCGACGCCCCGAGGAGGGGATTTCGGGGGATCGGCCGGGCCCGATTCCGGATCCGAAGAGAACGCTCCGATTCTAGAAGGAGCGACCGCTATGCCTGCGATCTCGCGCCTCGATCTCGGGTAGAATCCACGCACCTTGCTCGGTCGGAGCGGGGTTGGACTAGACTTTCGCGAGTCATGGCGTACGCGGCGTCTGCGGCGTACGCGGCTCTCAGGGCTCGCGCGATTCGCACGGTTTGCGCGGCGCGCGACAGGAAGGATCCAATCATGAACGGTGCAGAGAGTCTCCTTCGATCCCTGGTCGACTCGGGCGTCGAGCTCTGCGTGACGAACCCCGGGACCTCCGAGATGCATTTCGTCGCGGCGCTCGATCGCGTGCCTGGCATGCGGCCGGTGCTCGGCCTCCAGGAGAACGTCGTCACCGGCGCCGCCGACGGCTACGGGCGGATGCTCGACAAGCCGGCGGCCACGCTGCTCCACCTGGGCCCCGGCCTCGCCAACGGCCTCGCCAACCTGCACAACGCCCGACGCGCGCATACGCCGATCGTGAACGTGATCGGCGATCATGCGACGACCCATCGCCATCTCGACGCGCCGCTCACCTCGGACGTCGAAGCCGTCGCGGCGCCCTTCTCGCATTGGGTCCGGGTGTCGACGAGCTGTCGCAGCGTCGGCCGGGACGCGGCAGAGGCCGTCGCCGTGGCTCGTGCGCAGCCGGGACAGATCGCGTCGCTGATCCTGCCGGCGGACAGCTCCTGGAACGAGCCGGGCGTGCCGGCGAAGGCGCGGCCCGTGCCCGAGCCGAGCGCGCCTCCGAGCGAGACCATCGACTCGATCGCCGCTCGTCTGCGAGAGCACACGCCCGCCGCGATCCTCCTCGGCGGTCGCGCGCTGCGCGAGGAGTCGCTCGCGCTGGCCGCAGCCATCGGAGAGGCGACAGGGGCGCGGATCCTCACCGACACCTTCTTCGCCCGCCTCGAGCGCGGCGGAACGCGGCCTTCGATCGATCGCATCCCCTACTTCACGGAGCAGGCCGTCGAGAAGCTGGCCGACGTCGCGGATCTCGTCCTCGTCCACACCCGGGCGCCCGTCGGCTTCTTCGCCTATCCCGACAAGCCGAGCGTGATCGCGGACCCGAAGACGAGGATCCATACGCTCGCCGAGCTCGAGGAGGACGCCGAGGAGGCGCTGCGCGCGCTGGCCGAAGCGCTGGGCGTGCGGAAGATCGAGCCGGGCGCGTATCGCTCGCGGGCACCGCGCCCGGAGCGCCCGACGGGAGCGCTCGATCCGATGGCGATCGCCCGGGCGGTCGGGGCGCTCCTGCCCGAGAACGCGATCGTCGTCGACGAGTCGGCGACGGCGGGCCTCGGGCTGCTGCCGGCGACCGAGTCGGCGCCGATCCACGACTGGCTGTCGCTGACGGGCGGCGCGATCGGCCAGGGAATCCCCTCCGCGACGGGCGCAGCCCTGGCCTGCCCGGACCGTCGCGTCCTGAACATGCAGGCGGACGGCTCGGCCATGTACACGATCCAGGCCCTCTGGACCCAGGCCCGCGAGAGCCTGGACGTGACCACGGTGATCCTCGCCAATCGGAGCTATGCGATCCTGAACCTCGAGCTGAACCGGACGGGCGCCGCCCCGAGCCGCGTCGCAGGCGAGCTCTTCGACCTGAGTCGGCCCGAGCTCGACTTCGTCTCGATCGCCGCGGGCCTCGGCGTGCCGGGCGTCCGGGTCGAGGATGCGGAGTCGTTCACGAAGGAGCTCGACCGGTCGCTGCGCGAGCCCGGCCCTCGCCTCATCGAGGCCGTTCTCTGACCTCGGAGACGGGCGCTCCCGGCTTCCTCGACAGCCGCTCCGGCGTGTACCAGATCGGCGAGGTATAGGCGCGTTCCTGGATCAGGACCCTCTGACCCGCCAGAGGCGTTCCGTAGCGAGCGGCGTCGATCGCGTTCCAGCGCGGGGTCACGATCTCGAGCACCCGGGCGTAGTAGAACGCCGGCTGCTCGGGGTCGAAGTCCGGGTCCCGCCAGACGGCCGCCATCTCGCCATCGCCCCGCAGCGGATCTTCCGCCACGACCACGTCGACGACCTGCTCGCGATCCGTTCCGTCGCCCTCGAGCCAGCCCTTCACGATCTGGATCCGCTGGAGCGCCGCACCGGCCGGGTCACGCAAGGCCGCCAGCAGGAAGGTCGGCGCCGGGTCCTCGCCCTCCGGAGGCGAGTCGAGGTCGCCGCCCATCGGAACCCCCTTCGCACGGCCCGTGCGCGCCGTCTCCCGACCGCGCGCATCCGCCGCCTCGAAGCGCCAGCCCCCGAAGAAGAGCACGGTCATGCGCGGACCCGTCGTCGCGTAGACCTCCTTGCGCCGCAGGGCGTCGAAGATCGCCGCCCGGGTGTTCTCGCGCGCCCAGACACCCGCATAGCCCGCTGCCGCCTGCTCCCAGCTCATGGTGGAGGCGGCGCCCGGCACGCGGGAGCGGATGAACTCTCCCTCCATCCGCCGACTGCCCGGCGGCATGTTCGCCGTCTTGCCCCAGTAGTCGTCCTCGTCCGCGGTGGCGAGCGACGTATGCGCGTCCGTGCTTCCGATCAGGCCGAAGCGGAAGGGATTCACGCCGAGGCGCGCGAGCACACCGAGCCCCGTCTTCAGGGCGGCCCGTGCATAGCTCCCGGCGTGCATCGAGGGCTCGGTCTTCGCGAGCCCGAAGATGTTCGTCTCGTCCCATCGTTCGTAGTCCGCGAACTCGTCGTCGGGCGAGAGGAAGGGATGCGTCTCGCTGTCCCCCTTGATCTGGGTCACCTCGACGATCGGCTCGTAGCGGGCGCGGAGACGCGCCAGCTCGGCGTCCATCGCACCGCCCCGGGAGTCCTCGACCGCGAACATCAGGCCATTGGAGAGATTCGAGTTGTGCGGGATCGCGAAGGCCTGGCCGCCCGTCTCGGCCTCGTACCGGGCCAGGAAGTCCCAGAGATCCTCGGGGTGGATGCTGTGGACGGCCGAGAAGGGGAGGATGCGCTTCGTCTTGTCCGGACCGTCCCGGAACAGCACGTTGCGATGGAGATTGTTCCCGCCCGGCGTCGAGCCCCACTCGTAGCCCACGATCGCGCTGAAGCGACCCGGCTCGTCGAATCGCTCGGCGATGTCGACGACGTCGTCCCAGACGAAGCGCTGGATCGACTCGTCCTCCATCAACGGGTCGTCCTGAAGGAGCGCGTTCAGGGCGTTGATGTCCTCCGGACCGAAGATCGGGTTCTCGGCGATGAGGCGCTTCACCTTCGCGGCCGTCTCCGAGTCCTCGACGATGGGATGGCCGTCCCGGATCATCGAGAAGACGCCCAGGTACTCCGCATGATCGGAGACCACCAGGAAGTCGAGGGGGCGATCGAGCTTCGCAACCGCGCCGGCACCGGTCGTCACCGCCTCGCCGCGCGCGAAGCGATAGGCGGCGTCCGGTCCGAGCGTGAAGTTGTTGAAGAGATTCGCGTCGAGCGAGTAGGCGCTATGTACGTGCGTGTCGCCCCAGTAGAGCTCCGGCAGCGGCGCCTCGGCACGGACCGCTCTCGGCGCCGCGCCAGCGAGGCCCGAGAGCAGGAGCAGGAGCAGGAGCGACCCTTCCATCGCGGAACGAAATCCAGGTTTCATCCGGTCCCCACTCGTCGTCGCTTGCACGGGTTCGTCTTGGGATGCGTGGCCGTCGGACTCGATCGAAGCCCTCGCGGCGACTTCCTGCCAGCACATCTTCTACACTCCCGGACGCGTACTTGCATGCACACGGGAGCTTCCCGGGAGATCGCTCGATCGTGACGTCCGTCCAGGAGCCCACGACAGAGGCCCGTCAGGATAGAGGCTCGACGATCCGCCGCAACGGAGCCCCGGAGCTGCCCCTGCGCTCCGAGACCCGGGTCCGCTGGATCGCCACCTTCACGCTCTTCCTGCTGATGGCCGCGCATACGCTGATGGAGACCGGCCGGGATGCGCTCTTCCTGGCCAACATCCCGGTGGAGCGTCTTCCCTGGGTCTACATCGTGGTCGCGTTCTCCGCCGTCGGGCTCTCGCGACTCGTCGCGAACGGTACGACGAACACCTCGCCCCGGACGCGCCTCATCCTGCTCCAGATCCTCGCCGCGACCTCGGTCCTCGCGTTCTGGTCGGCCCTGGGCGGGTCGGGCCCCTGGCTCTACTATGCGCTCTACGTCTGGAGTGGAGTGATCTCCGGAGTCGTCGTCGTGACCTTCTGGATGCTCCTCGGTGACCTCTTCACGATCACCCAGGGAAAGCGCCTCTTCGCCTCGATCGCCATCGGCGGATCCTTCGGAGCCCTGGCCGGGTCGGGCCTCGCGAACGGACTCGCCCCGACGCTCGGCGCGGACTCGCTGCTGCTGGCCTCGGCCGGCTTCTTCGCGATGAGCGCGCTGGCTCCCGTCTGGCTGGGTCGCGACGGCGATCCGCTCCCGGAGCCCCGGGCCTCCTCGATGCCCCCGCGGCCCGCTGCGTCCGTCAGCCTGCGCGAGGGCATGAGTCGGACGCTCGCGAACCCCTATGCCTGCCGGGTCGCCGTGCTGGTCGCGCTGGCGAGCGCCACGCTCACCCTGGGCGATTATCTCTTCAAGAGCGTGCTGACCGAAGAGGTGCCCGTCGACCAGCTCTCGACCTGGCTGGCCCGGATCTACTTCGGCCTGAACCTCGCGTCGATCGCGATGCTCGCCATCGGCGTGACACCCATCGTCCGCCGGGTGGGCGTCGATCGCTCGCTCGCCGTGCTGCCCGCGCTGATCGCGCTCGCCACGGTCGGCGTCTTCGCCGGGCTCGCATTCCTGGCGATCATCCTGCTGAAGGCGAGCGACGGGATGCTCAGGTACTCGCTGCACAAGACGGCGAGCGAGCTGCTCTATCTGCCGATGGAATCCGGGCTGAGATCCGCCGTGAAGGGCGTCATCGACCTCGCCGGAGACAGCATGGCCAAGGCCCTCGCATCGGTCGCGATCCTGGGCCTCGTGGCGCTCCCGCAGCCGAGAATGGCCGTCGCGCTCGCGGTGCTGCTGATGGCGGGTCTCTGGAGTGCGGCGGCCCTGCGACTTCGGCGGCCCTATCTCGACGTCTTCCGGAAGACCCTCCGGGAGGGCGCGATCGACCTCCGGATCGAGTTTCCCGAGCTCGACATCGACTCGGCCGAGTCCCTGATCCAGGCGCTGAGCGATCCGGACGAGCGCGTCGTGATCGCGGCCATGGACCTGCTGACCGAGCGCGACCGCTGCTCCCTGATCCCGAGCCTGATCCTCTATCATCCCTCTCCGCGCGTCGTCGAGCGAGCCATCGACATCTTCGCCCAGAAGCGCCATGCCCATGTCCTGGACTTCGCCGACCGACTGATCGACCACGAATATGCGGCGGTCCGATCGGCGATCGTCCGGGCGAGTGCGCTGCTCGCTCCCGATCGCGCGCGCCTGGAGACCTTGAGCCATGCCGACTGTCCCTGCGTCCGCGTGAGCGCGGTCGCCGGGCTGGTCGCCCATGACTGGATCGATCCCGAGAAAGCGCTGGCGGAGCTCGACGTCGCGCTCGTGCATCCCCATCCGGATACGCGCATCGCGGTCGCCAACGCAGCCAAGCTGCGTTATTCGGAGCTCTACCGCGAGCCCCTGCAGCGTCTCGCTCGGGACCCGGATCCGGAGGTCGCTCGCGAGGCGGTCCGGGCGATGCGCGAGAGCCGCGATTCCGGGTTCGTCGATCCCCTGATCGGACTCCTCGACGACAGGCGGATCCGCGAAGAGGTCCGGGCCGCCCTGCTCGAGAGGGGCGAGTCGGTGCTGCCCGCCCTGACCCGGGCGCTGGAGGCTCCCGACACTCCGGCGGCCGTTCGCCGCCATCTGCCGCGCACTCTGTCGAGATTCGACTCCATGGAGGCCGTCGGAATCCTGATGCACGGCCTTCGACATGGACCGAGCGGAATGATCCGCTACAAGATCCTGCGCGGATTGCAGCCCCTGCTGGAAGGTCCGCTCGGCCGCTCCGTCGACACGACCCCGCTCGTGGAAGAGCTCGAGGACACGATCGACCGCACTCTCCATCTGCTCCACCGGGAGGCCGAGATCGCGCGCGGACAGAGCGAGCGACCCGATCGGGCGACGGCCGGCGGCCGCCTCCTGCTCGACCTGCTGAGGGACAAGCGCAAGCTGGCGACCAGCCGGATCTTCCTCCTGCTCTCGCTGCTCTACCCGAACGAGGACTTCCGCACGATCGAGAACGGCATCCGGAGCGACCGGCCTGTGGCGCAGGCGAGCGGGACCGAGCTCCTCGAGCATCTGCTTCCCCGCGATCTCGCCTCGACCCTGCTCGGCATCCTCACGCCCGGCTCGGCGCGCGATCGGCTCCAGGCCATCGGCTCGACGCGCTCGTCCGAAGAGAAGCTCGACTACCTGCGCACCGTCGACGAGCTCGGCCACGACTCGAGTCAGGCCGTTCGGGCCTTCGCCCTCTACCATTCGGGCGAGCTCGAGCTCGAGAGGCTGCGGGAAGAGGATCCGCGAGTGGGACCGGACCGGGCTCGCGTGCGGAGCCTGCGGGAGCGCGCCCTCGAGATCATCGAGGGACTGCCCGATGCCCTGGCCCTCCAGGCGCTCGATCCCGGAGAGAGTCCGGGCGCCTCCGATGCGTGAGCTTCCGCTCGTCTCGCCTCTGGACCGCGCGCTCTTCCTGAAGGCCCAGCCCTACCTGGCAGGCCTCCCTCCCCGGGTGGTCGCCGCGCTGGCCGAGCATACGGAGGAGCGCGAGCTCCGCGCACGGGATCCGATCTACGAGAGGGGGACACCACCGCGGGAGCTGCTCTTCCTCTCGACGGGCGGCGTCCGACTCCAGTACGGAGAGCCCGGAGGCATCCCTCCGATCGACGTGAGAGCGCCCGGCGGCGTCGGGCTGATGGAGCATCTCGCACGGTCGGAGGAGCCTCCCGCCGCCTGGGCGCTCGAGGACACCCAGGCCCTCGCCATGGACCTGCACGTGTTCATGCAGCTGATGGAGGAGGATTTCCAGCTCTATCAGGCGATCGCGCGAAGCCTGGGCCGAGCCGTTCTGGGGGCACGGCACGCGCTCGGTCGCCGCTGTCCCGCGGAGGCGGGCTATCCGCAAGGCATCCCGGACACGGCGCCCGAGCCCCTCGATCTCGTCCAGAAGCTGGTGCGTGCGCGCGAGGCGCCCTTCTTCCGGGAGACCAACGTGACGGTGCTGACCGAGCTCCTCCGATTCCAGCAGCCCCGACGACTCTCGCGCGACACGACCCTCTGGCGCCAGGGAGACCCCGTCTCCTCGATGGCGCTCGTCCTGGAGGGAGGCTTCGAGACCCACTGCGCCGACGTCGCCCTCGCGTCTCCAGCGGGATCGATGCTCGGCGCCTGGGAGATCTTCGCGCTCGAGCCGAGGGCCGAGACGGCGATCGCGACGACGGAGAGCCGCATCCTCGAGATCGACCGGACGCATTTCACGGACGTGCTCGAGGATCGCTTCGAGTTCGCTCTCGACTATCTCGGCAAGCTGGCTCGCGAGACGATCCGACTCCGTTCGATCTCACCGGAAGGCCGCAAGGAGCAGTAGCAAGAGAGACGCCGCTGCTCAGAACTCGACCCTGAAGGCCAGCCCGCCCGGGATGGGCGCCACGGACCAGCTCGCCTGGGGCTCCTCGGGTCGAGCCGGCCCGGAGACGAAGGCCCGATAGGCCTCGAGATCCTCCTGACCCTTCCAGGGCTCCGTCCAGAGCATGAGCTCGCCGGCCAGCGTACTGACCCCGATCTGTGTCACGGCATCGGACGGATTGCCGTAGAAGATCACGGTGAGGCCGGCCGCGGTGTTGAGCGCCACGTTGCCCGCATGGGCCAGCCAGTTGTAGCGACGCTTCGAACGGTGGGCGACCCGAGCGAGCTGGGCCTCGCCTGCGCGGAGCCGCGCCATCGAGGCCGCGCGTCCCTCGCCCTCGATCTCGCGAATCGGAGACGCGCCGAGACGTGCGGGAGTCGGATCGAAGACGAGGCGCGCCACGCCGAAGGCGGCCTTGCCGGCCGTGAGGGCTCCGTTCAGCCGGTCGTCATGCTCGTTCGCAAGGCCCGCCTGGAGCCCCCCGATCCCGATCCCGAGCGTCCATCCCGAGGTGAAGCCCGTCTGCCAGAAGCGCGCGTAGGGTGCCCGCTCGTCTAGACGGCGGCTCAGGAAGGCGATCCGTCGCTCGATCTCCGCGTCGTCGAGGTCGCTGAGATCCCCCGAGATGACCGCCTCCCGCACCGGACGGGTCGAGTCCGTGTCTCCATCGATCTCGGAGGAGAGCGCCTCCGAGGCGCCTGTCGGGCTCGAGACGAGCAGGAAGAGAAGCAGGACGAGGAGGCTCAGGGGAAGGCCCGGACCGAATCGCTCATCCGTCTGCGGATCCTTCGTCCCGATCGACCGCATCCTCTCCCTCTTCCTCTTTCTCTTCCCCGCTCTCCAACGGCTCCGGAGGTCGGCTTCGCTACAGTCCCGCGAATCCTCCCGAAACAAAGAGCCGACAGGAACCCGCCCCATGCCGTCGAGGCCGCTGAAGCCGCCGCGCAGGACCGACCCCTCTCGCTGCGCAGCGCTTCGTAGAATCCTCATTCTCTCATCGCTTCCGATCCTCTGGATCTCCCTGTCTGCCGGACTGGGCTGCGTGGCCGCGAGCCCAGAGCCCCCTGGCGAGCTCTCCGAGCGTCCCGCTCCGAAGGCCCCCGGGCCCCTTCGTCATTGGCCTCTCGATCCCGAGAGGCTCGAGACGGCCCTGCGCAGCGACCCGATCGAGGTTCTCTCGGAGCGTTATGCCGGAGCCGGGCTGACCGGGGCCTCCCGCGTCGAGCTCCGCCTGCTCGAGGCTGGACTCGAGATCTCTGCAAAGTGGAAGCCGATGCCCCCGGGATTCGACGGGATCAACAACTCGCCCCGCAAGGAGCTCGCCGCCTACGAGGTCCAGAAGCTCGTCCTCGACCCCTCCGACTACGTCGTGCCGACCTCGGTGGCCCGCTGCCTCCCGGCCTCCGCCTTCCCCGATCCGACGGAGCATGTCGAGGAACGTTTCCCGGGCTCCCGATGCGAGCTCGGCGTCCTCTCCGTCTGGCTGGAGAACGTGACGCTACCCGAGCAGCTGCTCGATGTGAAGCGCTTCGAAGAGAATGAAGGATATGCGCGGCATCTGGCCCGATTCAATCTCGTCACCTACCTGATCCTTCATCAGGACGGGCGACGCGGAAACTTCCTCGTCTCGACCGACCCGGAAGATCGACGCGTCTTCGCCGTCGACAACGGCGTGGCCTTCAGTGGCATCTGGTACAACTGGTTCGTTCCCAACTGGAAACGAATCCGGGTCCCTGCGCTCGATCAGCGCTCCTTCGAACGGATGCGGGAGCTCGATGCCGAAGACCTCGAGTCCCTGGCGGTCGTCGCCGAGCTCCGCCGTCTCCCGGACGGAATGCTCGTTCCGGTCCCGGCGGGCCCGATCCGCGAGCGGGACGAGGGCGTCCGCATCGATGGGCCGACCCTCCAGCTCGGCCTGACCGAAGACGAGATCGAGAACCTCTTCGAGCGGATCGAGGAGCTGATCGAAGAGGTCGAAGAGGGGGATCTCTCGATCCTTCCGCCGCCCGGCTCGAGAGAAGACCTTTGAAACGTCCGGCTTCGCTCCGCCTCCTCGCCGATCTCCGGCCCGGCGAGGGGCCGATCGCGCTCCTGATGTGCAGCTACTTCTTCCTCGTGATCACGAGCTTCTGGATCCTGAAGCCCCTGAAGAAGACGCTCCTGCTCGGCCTCTACTCGGACCGGAGCTTCCTGCTCTTCGGCCAGGAGCTCGGCGGGCCCGAGGCCGAGCAGGTCGCCAAGGTCGTCAACATGGCGGTCGCAGCCGTCGCGGCCGCCGTCTTCTCCATGCTCGCCGCCCGCTATCGACGGCAGCAGCTCACCTACATCTCGACCTTCTTCTTCATCGGCGCCTACGGACTCTTCGCGGTCGTGCTCGGCGACCCCTCCGTGCCGGCCGTCTGGAGCTTCTATCTCCTCGGCGACCTCTTCAGCACCCTGATGGTGGCCACCTTCTTCGCATTCCTGAACGACAGCGTCTCGCCGGACGCCGCGAAGCGGCTCTTCGGGCCGATCGGGTTCGGAGGCGTCGCGGGCGGCGTCTTCGGTGCGAGCATCGTCGCCTACTTCATCTCCCTGGCGTCGCTGCGCGAATGGCTCGCCGTGACGACCGCGATCGCCCTTCTCATCCTCTGGATCGCCCGGGCGGCCGGCCGTCGCGTGGCGACGACGAGCGGCTCCGGCCCGGGATGGGGCGACGAGAGCGGCTCGAGCGACGGATCCTCGCCTTCCCCGGTGGCCTCGCCGCCATCATCAGCCCCGACGCCATCGGCCTCCCCATCGCCGAACGACATGGGCGGCAGTCCGGCATGGGCGGGAGCGCGCCTCGTCTTCCGCTCCCCATACCTGCTCTCGATCGTCGCGGTCGTGGCGATCTACGAGATCGTCTCGACGGTGGTCGACTATCAGTTCACCCGGGGAGTCGTGCATTTCGTGAGTGACGAGGCGGCGCAGCGGCAGCATTTCGCGTCCGTCTTCGCCTTCACGAACTGGACGTCGATGATCGTCCAGCTCTTCCTGACCAGCTTCGTGATGCGCCGCTTCGGACTGGTCGTGGCGCTGATGATCCTGCCGGTCGCCCTCTTCTCGGCGAGCGGGGCCTTCATGCTCTTCCCCACCCTCTGGATCGCCAGCTCGCTGAACACCGTCGACAACGGATTCAGCTACTCGATCAACCAGTCCGCCAAGGAGGCGCTCTACGTCCCCACGACGAAGCAGGAGAAGTATCAGGCCAAGGCCTTCATCGACATGTTCGTCCAACGCTTCGCGAAGACCCTCGCGGTGGGCGTGAGCCTCACGACCGCTACCCTCTTCCCGACCTTCGGCGCGGCGCGGGGCCTGACGTTCTTCCTGCTTCCGCTGATGCTCGCGTGGGGCATCGCGGCCCGATATGCCGGAAGGCGCTTCGCCGAAGCGACCGAGAGGCGGCCCCGTCCACCGCTCTGAGGACGCGGGCGAGTGCACGGGAGCAGGCGGGAGAAGAGAGCCCGGAAGGCTCGATGAAGACCGAGGAAGGAGAAGAGAGACATGACGGAGCTGGAAGATCGCAGCGCGCTCGTCACGGGGGGTGGAACCGGGATCGGCCTCGGCATCACCCGTTCGCTCCTCGAGGCCGGCGCCCGGGTCACGATCGCTGCGAGACGGGTCGACGTGCTCGGCGCGGCCCTCTCGCAGCTCGAGACGGAGGGCCACGGGGGGCGGATCCAGAGCGTGGCTTGTGACGTGACGGACGAGGAGCAGGTCGCAGCCGCCGTCCAGAGCGCCTCGGGAGAGACCGGGCTCGACATCCTCGTGAACAACGCCGGCTCCGCCATGCCCGGCGTGCTCATGCAGATGGGCGCCGATGCCTGGCGTTTCTGCAGCGACATCAACCTCGTCGGGCCGGCCCTCTGCATGAAGCATGCAGCGCTCGGAATGAAGGATCACGGCGGGGGGCGGATCGTCAACATCTCGTCCGTCTCGGCCACCCACTACCAGCCCTGGCTCATCGGCTACAACGCCACCAAGGCGGCTCAGGACATGCTCACCCGTTCGGCGGCCGTGGAGCTCGCCCAGCATGGCATCCGGGTGAACGGCGTGGCGCCCGGGTTCGTCCCCGTGAACGACTTCATGAACGACGTCGCAGCGGGCTATCGGCAGATCACGCCCGCCAGGCGCCCCGGAGAGCCTCGCGACGTCGCGGAGGCCGTCCTCTTCCTGGCGTCCGATCGAAGCGCCTGGATCACCGGACAGATCCTCGCCGTCGACGGGGGACTGTCGGTGCCTCTCATGCTGGACATGGGCGCTCCCGCGAAGCTCCTCTACGGCGAGGAGCGCGTCGAGAGCTGGGGGGTCGAGGACTATCGGAGCGTGCGTACGGACGAGTGACCTTGCGGAGCGAGCTCCGGTCCCCCGAAGAGGGTCCCGACAGGCGGCGCTCAGCCGGGCTGGATGCCCGCCTCCGACACGATCGGGGCGTTCGTCCAATTCCCGTTCGCGAGCCGGTAGAAGCCGGCGGCCGCCATCGCGCCACCATCGACGGGCAGGGTCACGCCCGTCATCCAGGAGGAGAGCTCCGAGGCGAGGAAGAGGGCGGCCCCGGCATGATCGTCCGGCCTGCCGAAGCGGCCGAGCGGCGTCATGCGCGACACGTGCTCCGCATGGCGCTCGGGGATCCACCGCTGCAGCGGGACCTGCTCCGTCTCGGTCGTCTCGGGGGCGATGGCGTTCACGCGCACGCCACGCGGCGCGACCTCGAGCGCGAAGCTGCGCGTGAACCCGGTGATGGCCGTCTTGAACGCGGCGTAGATGGAGTTGAAGGGAATTCCCCGGAAGGTCTCGATCGTCGAGACGTTGATGATCGAGCCCGAGCCCCGCTCGACCATCCCGGGCGCGAGTGCGCGCGTGCAGCGGAAGACGTGCTTGAGGTTGACCTCGTAGAGGCTCTCCCAATCCTCCTCCGTCGTCCGGAGGAAGGGCCCGGCCCCAGGCATGAAGTTCCCGACGTTGTTGACGAGGATGTCGACCCGGCCGAAGCGATCGAGGGCGTCCGTCGCCAGCGCCTCGACGCCCTCTCGCGACTGGACGTCGACGACACAGCCGAGCGCCTCTCCCCCCCGTGTCTCGATCGCGCTCACGACCTCCCGAGCGAGATCGGGCTCCCGATCGACGACGACGACCTGCGCGCCGTGGGCGGCGAAGGTCTCCACGATGGAGCGGCCGATCCCGCTCCCCGATCCGGTGACGAGAGCGACCTTCGAGTCCAGGGACGTGGATTGCGGTTCGAGCATGCATCCTCCTCGGCGGCAGGGTTGCGAAGCGGATCGAGCGGCGGGACCCCGTTTGCGGTGGAGCGGCGAGCGCGCGTCTCAGCCGATCACGAGATCCCGGAATCTCTGCGAGTCGGTGAACTCCTGCATCCGCACGACTCGTCCGTCCGCACAGGTGTAGACCCAGCAGTAGACGTTGGAGTAGTCCGTGCCTCGGGTCGTCCGGCACTTCATCCGCTGGAGGAGGACGACCTTGTCGCCCTCGGCCACGATCCCGTCGACCTCCACCTCCATCGTCGACAGGTCGAAGTTCTCCGCGCCGGCCTTCGCCATGGCCTCGAAGACGGCCTCCCGTCCCTGGACCGGTGCGAACACGGAGCCCGGCGGCTCCCATCGAAGATCGTCGGCCGTCAGTCGTCGCATCGCCTCGGCGTCGCCTCGGCCCTGTGCGGCCAGGAAGCCCAATACGGTCTCTCGACTCTCCTCGGTCGTCACGGATCGTCTCCTCTCTTCTTTCTTCTCTCGTGGAATGCTCTGGAACGAGACGCGGCCGGCGTTCGGCCTCTTCTTCGATCTCGATCGATCTCGGCTTCAGCTTCGGCTTCGGCCTCGGCCTATCGACGTCCTCGGACCAGACGCCCGGGCAGCGCGCCCGTGGCCTGTCCGTCCCGGAAGACGATCTCTCCCGCGCAGATCGTCGCAACGTAGCCCTCTGCCCGCTGGAGGATCCGCGAGGCGCCCGTCGGCAGATCCGGCGTGATCTCGGGAAAGCCCAGTCGAACCCGATCGAGATCGATGAGATTCAGATCGGCCCGTCGGCCGGGCGCCACGATTCCCCGATCCGTCAGCCCATAGAGAGCGGCGCCCTCCTGGCTCATCATCTGGACTGCCCGCTCGAGCGGAAGCCGCGGCCCCCGGCTGCGGTCGCGCACCCAGTGTTGCAGGACGAAGGAAGGCCAGCTCGCATCGCAGATCATGCTGCAATGGGCTCCGCCGTCGCCGAGACCGAGCACGCTCGCCTCGTCCTGCATCATCTCGCCCACGGCGTCGAGGTTGCCGTGGGCGTAGCCGACGAAGAAGACGACCATCATGCGGGTCGTCCCGTCCTCCGAGCGGGCCGCGAGGTCGACCATCGTGTCGTAGAGCAGATGCATCGGGTCGACGCCCGAGGCGGCGGCCCGCGCGCCGATCGACTCCGCGGGATCCGGCTCGAAGACGACCCGCCGTCCATGGCGAAGGTGCTCCCGAGCGCAGGTCCCAGGACCATCAGGCTGGGATTGTCACGCGAGGCTTCGTCCAGGATGCGGGCTCGACGTGCCGGGTCCTGGAGCGCTCCGACCCGCTCGCGATGAGGCCGGGCTGCAATCTCCTGATAGGCGGGACTGACGGCGAAGGGGTTGAAGGTGTCGAGTGAGAGCATGAGGCCGCCGCCACGGCTCAGGACCTGCGGAACCAGCTTCGCGCCGGCCGCGTTCGCCTCGTGCGTCTTGCGCATCCCCTCCCGCCACTCCTCGGGATAGGCGTGCACCTGCGGCGAAGTGAAGGTCACGGTCGCGCCCGTGGCCAGGCTGATCTCGCGATAGAGATCGACCTCGCGCGGGATGCCCCCCTCCTCCTCGTTCGTGCCTCCGATGGGGACGGATTGCATCAGCTGGCCGCCGCCCTTCACCACCGCTCGAGTGAGAGCCATCAGCTCCTCGCCCGAGGCGAAGGTGCCCGGCACGGGGTCGCCGTGAATGCTCGTGTGTCCGGGCAGGCGATTCGTCGAGAAGGCGAGCGCACCGGCGCGCACGCCTTCCTCGACCAGGCGCGCCATCCGGTCGAGGTCGTCGGCCGTGGCGGGCTCCTGACGCGCTCCACGCTGGCCCATCACGTAGACGCGGAGGGCGCCGTGCGGAATCTGCGCGCCGACGTCGATCGTCCGCGGCCGCTTCTCGAGGGCGTCCAGGTACTCGGGGAAGCTCTCCCAGGCCCAGTCGATGCCCTCGTGCAGGGCCGTTCCGGGAATGTCCTCGACCCCCTCCATCAGCTCGATCAGCCAGCCGTGCTCGTCGGGCTTCGCCGGCGCGAAGCCGACCCCGCAATTGCCCATGATCACCGTGGTCACGCCATGCCAGCTCGAGGGCGCCAGCATCGGGTCCCAGGTCGCCTGGCCGTCGTAGTGGGTGTGCACGTCGACGAACCCCGGCGTGAGGAGCCGTCCGTCCGCATCGAGGACCTCGCCCCGGACCTCTGCGATCGTGCCCGCATCCGCGATCTCGGCGATGCGATCTCCCTCGACGCGGACGTCGGCGTCGCGGGCCGGTGCGCCCGTCCCGTCGACGAGCCGCGCGTTCCGGATCAACAGGTCGGCCATGTGCGTCTCCTCTCCCCTCTGTCGCCCTTCGTGGTCTCGTCTCTCGCGCCGACGCCCCTCGGTCCACGCTGCGCATCTCGAGGGCCCGACTGCTCGGCCGAGCGATCTTCGACGATACGGCAGGCCCGGGAGCAGGCGCCACCGCTCGAGAGAGCGCCCGCTCTCGTTCGATCGGGGCCCGCGAGGGGAGACGAAGAGGCGAGGCGGCGGGACGACGACTCCGGAACCGCGGGACAGAGGGAAGCCCCGGACCTCAGAAGATCTCCTTCTCCTCGGTCACGAAGACCGACGAGCGAGCGAAGTCGAGGAACTCCGCCTCGTCCTCGAGCAGGCGCTGCGCCGCCTCCGCAGCGGCCTGCGAACCCTGGGCGCCCATGGCCTCGAGGCTCTCGAACCAGACCTCCGTGATCCCGTCATAGGCCGGCTGGGTGCCGCGCGAGGCCCGAATGGGATCGTTCACCGCGTCCGGCAGGGTATGGCTCTGGACATAGCGCTTCATCATCGGGAGCTGCTCGCGCAGCCTTCGGACGAGTGGACCATGGACGTCGAGCCATCGCGTCTGGAAGGCCTCGCGGGTCATGCCGGGCTTGCGGGTACAGCAGAAGACGAGCTTCACCATGGAGCCTCCGATCGGGAGCTCGACCTCAGGATGGGCCGAGCGGGGACATCACCTGATCCCGAAAGCGCGCGAGCTCGTCGGGCAGCGCGCCGTCGAGCTCGCCGCGGGGCGGCAGGACGACGACCCTTTCGGCTCCGAGCTCGGCGCAGAGCTCGGCCGTCTCGAGGGCGGTCTTCGCGTCGCTCGTGCTCGTGAGCGTCAGCCCGATCGAGTCCGGATCTCGACCGGCCTCCTCGGCGGCCTGCGCGATCCGGGTCTGCAGCCGTCGGAGCTCCTCGACGTTCGGCCCGCGTGTCGACCAGTGGGGATAGAACTCGTCGCCGAGACGTCCCGCGCGGCGCGCCGCCGCCTCGCTGTGTCCGCCGATCATGATCGGCACCCCGCCCGTCTGGAGAGGCTTGGGGTTGCTCACGATGCCTCCGAAGCGGAAGGAGTCGCCCTGGTGTGCCGCCACGGGCTCGGTCCAGAGCGTGCGCAGGATGGCGAGCCACTCGTCGGCCCGACGGCCCCGATCACCGAAATCCTGTCCCAGCACCTCCGTCTCCTCCTTCACCCAGCCCACTCCCACGCCGAGCGTGACCCGGCCCTTCGAGTAGCGATCGAGCGAGGCGACCTCCTTCGCGAGGATCATCGGATGGCGTTGGGGAAGGATCAGCATCGCCGTGCCCAGGCGGATCCGCTCGGTCACGCCCGCGATCATTGCGAGCAGGATCAGCGGATCGGGCATGTTCCCCTCCGCGGGGATCGGCGTGCGTCCCGTCGTCTTGTACGGATACCTCGAGTCGTACTCGAGACACATGAGCGCATGATCGATCGTCCAGAGCGACTCGAAGCCCATCTCCTCGACGAGCCGCGCATAACGCACGATGAAATCCGGATCCTCGATCGGGCCCATCTGCGGCGGAGGAATGCGTATCCCGAACTTCATGGAGATCTCCTCGTCGGACAGGACCTCAGCGGGAGGGCGCGGCCGCGACCGCACGCCCCGCTCGCCGTCCGAAATAGCTCGCGTCTCCCAGCGAAGCGCCGCTTCCGGGATAGCCGTGGCCGCTGAAGAGGGCGGCCGTCCGACCCGCCGCATGGAGGCCGGGAACACGCAGACCGTCGGGCGAGAGCACCTCCCCGTCGAGCCCGGTCCGCAGACCCCCGAGCGTGAACCCCGACCAGATGGCGTTCTCGATCCGGCAGTCGATCAGGGCGAAAGGCGGCGTGACGAGGGGCCGGAGGAGCTCGGGACGTTTGTGGAAGAGGGGATCCTCACCCTTGGCCGCGTGGCGGTTGTAGAGCTCCATCGTGGCGACCAGGACTCCTTCCGCGAATCCGGCCTCCCGCTCCAGCTCCTCGATCGTCTCCGCGACCCAGGAGGGCTCCATCCGGACCATTCCGCGGCGGAAGGTGGTCTCGTCGAGCAGGAGATAGACCCGACCCTGTTGATGGAAGAGGCCCTCGATCCCGATGTGGCCGTAATAGGTGTCTTCGTTGATGAATCGCTGGCCGGCGCCGTTCAGGTAGACGCCCCGCGAGAGGGAGCTCGGGATCGTATAGGGAAGGGCCACCTCGCCGAGGTCCATGCGCAGCGTGTCGCCTCCAGCGCCCTGCCCCATCCGGATGCCGCTTCCGTCGTCGCCCTCCGTGCCGTTGGGATCGGTCACGCGAGCGAGCTGCGGGGCGTGGCGCGCCCGCATCTCGGGGTTCATGATGAAACCCCCGGCCGCGAGCACGACGCCCCTTCGTGCCCGGAAGAACCGATCGACGCCCGCGGTCCGGGCATGGATTCCGGCGACCGCGCCATCGTCGTCCAGAACGAGATTCTCGACGCGGGTATCGTTCTCGACCTCGACGCCGGAGCGCCCGACGGCCTCCAGCATGCACCGCATGAGGAGCCCCCCTCCCTTGCCCGGGACGCGGGGCTTGTGTCCGCGGGGCGCCGGTCGGGCGATCGAGCTCCAGGGATGACAATTCTCGCCGGCGCTGTAGACGAGACAGTCGTCGGTGCGCGGCTCGAGGCCGGGCTCCTCGCAGAAGGATCGCTTGAAGGGAACGCCCTGGGACTCGAGCCAATGGAAATGCTCGACACTGTCGCGGCAATAGAGCCGGATCTTCTCCTCGTCCGCCCCGGGCTGGGAGGCGGCGAGGAGGAAGGCGAACATCTCCTCCTCGCTGTCTTCGAAGCCAGCGGCCTGCTGGACCGGAGTCCCGCCCCCGAGATAGATCAGCCCTCCCGAGAGCGCGGAGGCTCCGCCGCCTGCGCCCGCGCGCTCGAGCGCGATCACGCTGCGCCCGGCCGCGTCGGCCTCGAGCGCGGCACAGCAGCCCGCGACGCCCTGACCGACCACGAGGACATCGGCCTCGCGCTCGAAACGCACCACTTCTCGCGATCGGATCGGCTCGCTCGGCCGCCGCGGCTCGCTCCCGGACTCCGCAGTCATCGATCTCCTCGCGCGCCCTGCATGGCCTGCGCGACCCGGATCGCCCGAGAGCCGGCCCGCTCAGCGCGTCTTCTGGATGACGTTCTCGGCGAACCAGTGGATGGCGCCGATCTTCTCCTCCAGCGTCTGGGTATCGGGCTCGGCGAGATAGGGATTCCGGAAGGCGACGATGGCCTCCTGGATCCCGAGATCCTCGAGCTTCCGCACGCCGTCGACACTGAATGCCTCGGCGCTCATCGACTGGTACTCGAAGGGCAGATGGTCCCGACCGTACGCCTTCCGGTACTCCTCGATCTGGCTCACGGTAGCCGAGAGATCTTCGAAGCTGCCACCGGCGTGGATGAAGCCGTCGGCCTGCCGCGCGGCGCGCCGCAGGGCCGGCTTCGCATGTCCGCCGATCAGGATCGGGACGGGCTCGGAGGGGGCCGGGCAGATCTTGATCGAGTCGAGCTGGAAGATCTCTCCGTCGTAGGAGAAGTACTCCCCGCTCATGAGTCCCTTCACGATGTCGATCATCTCGTCCATCCGCTTGCCGCGCTTCTCCCAGGGGATCTGGCAGGCCGCGAAGTCGTCGGGCCAGGGGCTGATCCCGACGCCGAAGCCGAAGCGGTCGTTCGTCAGCACGGCGACCGAAGAGACCGACTTGGCGACCACCACGGGCTGCCGGACCGCGAGCTTCATGACGGAGGTCGTGAACCGGATCCGCGTGGTCACGGCGCCCATCGCCGGAATCAGCGAGAAGGGCTCGAGAAAGGGCACGCCGTCCAGGAACTCCCGATCCCCCGTCTCGTTGTAGGGATATTGGCTGTCCGACTCCTCCGGGTAGCAGATGCTGTCGGGGAGCGTGAAGGTGTCGAAGCCAGCCTCCTCGACGGCCATCGCCAGCGGCAGGTAGAACTCGGGGTTGCACATGGAGGCGTGGTACGCGAATCGCATGACTCTCTCCTGGGGTCGATCGTTGGCCCTGAACTCTAACGCCCTCGAGCTGCGACGGGGAGGCGGAGTCCGGCCTGTGGCTCGCAGGCTCCGCTCGGCGCCGCGGCGCTGCTTCTTCGTCTTCCGACGCTCCCACCCGATCGGTCCGGACGCGGGCCGCGGGATCCCTAGAACACCCGGAATCGCTTCTGGACGTGGCGCTGGCGGACCGCGATCTCCCGGCGTCGCTCCTCCGGCGTCACCGTCGGTGTCGACTCCGGAAGGTGCGAGCGGATCTCCGCGAAGGGAACCTTCCGGGCGCTGATCCGGGGCCAGCGATCGGGCTCGGGCGTCTCGCTGTACGCCCAGCGAGGCGACATGAAGCCCTGCGGATGCCCCGTGGTGTCGACCCAGTTGAGCACGCCGGGGTCTTCGTGGGCGATGACCAGGCGGATCACGCCGTCCGGATCGACGTGGGTCTGGAAGCCGTTCCTCGAGCCCACGCGGTTCGCGTACTCGATCGATTCTCCCCAGAGGTTGCCGAGCTGGAAGCCGATGTACTGGGGGGCGAGGTCGATCCGATTCTCGATGATCAGCGCCTCGTCCGGCCCCAGATCGTAGACGCCGCCGGCGTAGAGATTCGTGCTCATCCCGCCGCCGGTCGCTCCGGACGCGGCGTTGATCCGGTTGAACGCGTTGCGCGGGAAGGACACGCCGGGGATGCTGCCCTCGCGCTCGCCGTAGGTGCCCATCGGGATCGTCCAGAAGGCGTTCCAGAAATGCATCTGGCTCTTCACGATCTCACCGAAGCGGCGGATCTCCCGACTCGCCTTCTCCGCCGTATAGGGCTCGGGATGGGTCCCCTCGGCGCCGAGCTGTCGGATCTCGAAGTGGATCGCGTCCTCACGGCCCCAGTCGTAGAAGAGCTGTCGCCCGCTCACGTAGCTCGCATAGCGCTCCGGCGGGACGTCCGGATCGACGGGATGCGGCTGACGCACGATCTTCAGCGTCGGAACGAAGTTCCCCTCGTAGCCTTCGGGCCGCTCGGGCGCGAAGAGGATCTCGAAGCTGCCGTCGTCGTCCACCTCGAGGGTCGAGCTGTCGAGCCGTCCGGTCTGCGTCTTCATGCCGGGTCTCAGCTCGGAGAGATCCCCGGAATCGCCAGCCAGGCCGCCCCAGCTCGCCTCGAAGATCACGTAGTGGGGCGCCTTGCGTCCCGTCTTCGCCGGGGGGTCGCCCTTCCAGTGGCGCGCGTCCCCGATCTCGCCGCGCAGCAGGTATTGCTCGCGACCGTCGATCGGCGCGTAGAAGTAGACGGCATCGGGGTTGTCGATGGTGCTCCGCGTGATGATGCTGAGCGCGTTGCGGAAATGCGGGCGCACGGGATCTTCGTGAAAGGCGCGCTCGACGGCGCTGTGCACGAATCCCATCAGGTAGCGGTACCCCTCGGCCAGGTTGCGCTCTGTCGGAGGAGGCGGCATCCGCTCCGGCACGTCGACGCCCTCCCGCGCCTCCTGCAGGAGGCCGATCATCTCGTCCCAGGCGGCTCGGAGCTCGTCTCGTGCATCATGCGATTGGTCGCTCACTGCGTCTCTCCCTGCTTCCCCTGCTTCCGGTCCGCGTCCCGACCCTCTCCGGCGTCGACCGACTCCCTCCACTGGAAGCGTTCGAAGAGGCTCCCGAGCTCGGCCCGGATCGCATCGGGCTCGAGACCGAACTCCTCGAGGCTGTAGACATGTCGGGTCTTGTGATCCCGGGCTCTCTTGCCCTCGCCCGCGAGGGTCTCGCGGTAGGCATCACTCATGCTCCAGCCCAGATCACGATAGATCTTCTCGACCGTCGCGGCCGGATCCGACACCAGGTCCCGATAGTCGACGATCGATCCAGGCACCTCCGGATGCGCATCGAGATACTCGATCGGATGCAGGTAGGTATGCCATGACTGGTCGGCCAGGATCTTGAGGCAGCGCTGCTGTCGCTCCGGATCCCAGCCGAGCTGCTTCCAGCTCGTGCGCATGAGCTTGAGGAGGCTGGGGATCGTCTCGTAGGGGTCCCGGACGTTGACGATGATCCGGGCGTCGGGGAAGGCTTCGAGCAGCGACGCGACCCGTCCCGAGTACATCGGGTTCTTGCTGAGATGGGTCTTCTCGGGGCCGTTCAGGTAGAGCTGACGACGGATGCACTCCCGGTACATGTCGTTGTAGCGACGGCGCTTCTTCTCGGGCCAGTCGTTCATGTGATAGAAGTCGAGGTCGCCCATGTAGGGCATCTTCGTGATCCAGAACCCCGCGGCCATGGAGTAGTAGAGGACGATGTCGTCTTCCTCGGGCTCCGTGAGGCTCATGCTGTGTATGTGTCGAGACTGGCCGTAGCGCCATTCCTCCCAGGCTCGAACCTGACCAGCCAGGAGTCCCCGAAGCTTCTCCGCATCCCATCTCGCGATCGCGCGAATGGCCTGCTTCTGGATCAGGGAGGGAAAGTAGAGCTCGTAGAGCTGGAACGAGCTGAAACGACCCTCGTCCTTGCTGAGGAGTCGATGGGTCAGCGTCGTCCCGCTCCGGGCGTGGCCGACCATGAAGACGGGCTCGCGGACCTCGACCCGTCTCAGGTCCGGATGGACGACGACGTCGAGCGCGAAGCAGATGGCGTGGAAGACGGCGACGATCGGCACCCAGAGGAGGAGCACCGCGAGGTAGTAGTAGCGCGCCTTGGGAACCTTCTCGTTCCAGGCGAGCCGGATCATCCGGAAGTAGTTGTCGAAATCGAAGTAGAACCACATGCGGGTCTCTCCTCGTCGAACCGGTTTAGTCGACTCGATCGACCCGCGCAAACCGTCTCGACCCGCAATCGGACTCGGGGAGTCCGATTGCGGGCGGGAGCGGTATCATGACGGCCGGGCGCGGCTGCAGTCGAGCCCGGCCCGGCCGCGAGGAGGCAAGCGATGGGCACCGGGAAGGACCGCTCTCTCAGGTCGGTGTGGGGGGTCGCCGCGCTCCTCGCCCTCTCGGCCCTCGCCTTCGCCGCACATCGCTGGATCGGCTCCGAGAGCATCCGGGCAGGCGTGGAGGGGAGCTGGGCCCTCCTCCAGACCGCACCTCCCCTGGTCTTCTTCATCTCGATGGCGCTGATCTGCCTCCTGCCGGTGCCCATCAGCCTCTTCTACGTGAGCGCGGGCCCGCTCTACGGCATCGTGCCGGCGTTGCTCTGGATCGTGCCGGCCATCGCGTTGAACCAGGTCCTGGCTCACGGGCTCTGCAATGGCGTCCTTCGTCCCTCGATCGACCGCATG
>CAYXLY010000002.1:0-30095 GCA_964466005.1 uncultured Spirochaetaceae bacterium
ACTAGAGGAGGCGGAGACCGCCTCCCTGCTCGAGTTCCAAGGGCTCGGAAAGGAGATCTGGGCCGACGCGGACGCCGCGGAGCACGTCGAGACGGAACGTCGTTCGTGGGACTGATCGAGACGCTCGGCGAAGGGCCGGTCGCACTCGACACCGTCATCTTCATCTATCGGATCGAAGAGAGCCCAGCGTACCTGGCTCAAATCGAGCCCCTCTTTACACGCCGTCGACCGCGGTGAGATCGATATCGTGACCTCTGCGATCACGCTGCTCGAGGTGCTCGTCGTTCCCTATCGAGCGGGCAAGGTGGCGTTGGCCGAGCGATACGAGCAGGTGCTCACCCGCGCCGCCCATCTCCGGCTGGTCGACGTCGATCGACAGCAGGTACGCGCCGCGGCCTGGCTTCGTGCGGTCCACGGAAAGCGGACGCCCGATGCACTCCAGCTGGCCGCGGGGCTGGCGGCCCGATCGACCACGTTGATCACGAACGATCGCAGGCCGCCCAGCGTCCCTGGCCTCGAGGTCCTGCAGCTCCGAGGCGGCTCCCGACTCCCCGTCGACGAGCCCGCCCCCGCTTGCGACAATCCCTCTCGTCCTGATTGCCAATCCCCCCGATCCTCAGGAGTCCGCCATGCATGACCTCGTCCTCCGAAACGGAAAGATCGTCGACGGTACGGGCCGACCCGCCTTCACGGGCGACGTCGCCGTACGCGACGGGCGCATCGTCCAGGTGTCCGAGCGCCCGGGCGAGATCGGGGCGGGGCGGCGCGAGATCGACGCTGCGGGCCGGCTCCTGACGCCGGGCTTCGTCGACATCCACACGCATTACGATGCCCAGGCGACCTGGGACCCGCATCTGCTGCCCTCGGGCTGGCATGGCGTCACGACGGCGGTGGTCGGCAATTGCGGCGTCGGCTTCGCGCCGGCGCGGCCCGAGCAGCGCGAGATGCTCATCGGGCTGATGGAGGGCGTCGAGGACATCCCGGGCGCGGCGCTCTCGGAGGGCATTCGCTGGGACTGGGAGACCTTCCCCGAGTATCTCGACGCGCTCGAGCGCGCGGAGCTGGCGGTCGACGTCGGCACGCACGTGCCGCACGGGTCGGTCCGCACCTACGTGATGGGCGAGCGCGGCGCGAAGAACGAGGCGGCCACCGCCGAGGACATCGCCCGGATGGCCGCCGTCGTGAAGGAGGGCATCGCTGCCGGCGCCCTCGGCTTCTCGACCTCGCGCACCATGGGCCATCGCGCCGTCGACGGCGAGCCCGTGCCCGGCACCTTCGCCCAGGAGGACGAGCTCTTCGGCATCGGCCGCGCGCTCGGCGAGCTGGGCCAGGGCGTCTTCGAGCTGGCCGGCGCCGGCGCGGCCGGCGACATCGGCGGTGACGAGATCGACTCGGCGCTGCGCGAGATCGACTGGATGCAGCGCCTGTCGAAGGAGATCGCGCGCCCCGTCTCCTTCGCCATGCTGCAATTCGACTCGGCGCCCGATCAATGGCGCCAGCTCATCGAGATCTGCCAGAAGAGCGCAGCCAATGGCGCCGACGTGCTCGCCCAGTTCGCCCCGCGCCCCTTCGGCATCCTCACGGGCCATCAGACCGAGGCGAACCCGTTCCTGAACCGCCCCGCCTATCTCGAGATCGCGGGGCTTCCCCTGGCGGAGCGCGTGGCCAGGCTGCGCGACCCGGCCGTGCGGGCGCGGATCCTCGGGCCCGAGCGCGACGACTCGGTCGGCTTCGGCGGCATGCTCGACAACGAGCCCATGCTGAGGAAGATCTTCCCGCTCGGCGACCCGCCGGACTACGAGCCGCCGCCGGAGGCGTCGATCTGGGCCATCGCCCAGCGCGAGGGCAAGCCGGCGGACGCGGTGCTCTACGACTACATGCTGCGGGACGAGGGCCGCGAGCTGCTGCTGCTCACCTTCTTCAACTACAGCGACGGCAACCTCGATCCCTTCCACGAGCTTCTGAATCACGACCGTGCGGTCGTCTCGTTGGGCGACGGCGGCGCGCATTGCGGCGTCATCTGCGATGCCTCGCTGCAGACCTTCATGCTGACCCATTGGGTGCGCGACCGCAGCCGCGGCCCGCGCGTGCCGCTCGAGCAGGCGGTCTCGCGCATCACGCGGGAGACGGCGAAGGTCTACGGCCTCTTCGATCGCGGCGTGATCGCGCCCGGCTACAAGGCCGACTTCAACGTCATCGACTTCGATCGCCTGAGCCTGCGACGCCCGGAGATGGCCTTCGATCTGCCGGGCGGCGCACGGCGTCTGCTTCAGCGCTCGACGGGCTACGACGCGACGATCGTGTCGGGCGAGGTCGTGATGGACTCCGGGGAGGCGACCGACGCCCGCCCGGGCCGGCTGATCCGGGGCAGCCAGGCGGCGCCGGCGTAGAGGACCTCGAGGACAGGACGCGCGACAGGGCCGAGTCGCCCCCTCGAGGGGGCGACTCCGAGGTCTGCCCGACGCTCCCCGACCTGTGGTATCTCCTCGGGATCGAGACATCGCCGAGAGGAGTCCCCATGAGCGAGTCCCCCCTCGTCGCCCGGCCCTCCAAAGGACAGGCCGGCGCCGATCCCTGGTCCGTCCCGCTCGATCGGATCGATCCGGCGGATCCCGAGCTCTTCGAGACGAACACGCTCTGGGGCTATTTCGAGCGCCTCCGCAAGGAGGACCCGGTCCACTACTGCGCCGAGGGAGAGGAAGGGCCCTACTGGTCGGTCACGCGCTACGACGACATCGTCTACGTCGAGAAGAATCCGGAGATCTTCTCCTCCGAGCCGACGATCGTGTTGCCCGATCCGGATCCCGACTTCCCGCTGCAGGCCGGCTTCATCAGCATGGACGGCCCTCGCCACGATGCGCAGCGCAAGGTCGTGCAGCCCGTCTCGTCGCCGCGAAACCTGAAGAAGCTCGAGCCGCTGATCCGTGAGCGCGTCGTCGCGATCCTCGACGGGCTGCCCGAAGAGGAGACCTTCGATTGGGTCGACCGCGTCTCGATCGAGCTGACGACGGGCATGCTGGCGACGATGTTCGACTTCCCCTGGGAAGAGCGCCGCAAGCTGACGTTCTGGTCCGACATGGCGACGGCCAGCGACGATCAGCTCGCCGAAATGGGCTGCGGGCCCGAGGCCCGCGAGACGGCGCTGCGCGAATGCCTGGCGACGTTCACGAAGCTCTGGAAGGAGCGCGAGGGGACGCGGTCGGAGAGCCTGGACTTCATCACGGCGATGGCCAACTCCGAGGCGATGCGCGGGCTCGCGCCGCTCGAGTACCTCGGCACCCTCGTGTTGCTGATCGTGGGCGGTAACGACACCACGCGCAACTCGATCTCGGGCGGGGTGCTCGCCTTGAACGAGCATCCGGCCGAGTACGAGAAGCTTCGCAAGGACCCGAGCCTGATCCCGAACATGGTGAACGAGATCATCCGCTGGCAGACGCCGCTCGCCTACATGCGACGGACGGCGACCCGGGACACCGAGCTGGGCGGCAAGCGGATCGCACGCGGGGATCGGGTCTTGATGTGGTACGTCTCGGCGAATCGCGACGACTCGGTCATCGAGCGGGCCGACGAGTTCCTGATCGATCGCAAGAACTCGAAGCAGCATCTCTCTTTCGGGCTGGGCGTGCATTTCTGCATGGGGAGCCGACTGGCCGAGATGCAGCTGCGCGTGCTCTGGGAAGAGATCATGAAGCGCTTCCGCCAGGTCGAGGTCGTGGGCGATCCGGTGCGCGTGAAGTCGAGCTTCGTGAAGGGCTTCGCCGAGCTCCCCGTTCGCCTGCATCGCGGGTAGCCCCGTCCGCAGCCCGGGCCTCGCGTCAGCCTGCCCCTTTGTCTCGGCCTGTGTCTGCGGCTCTGCCTGCACCCGTCCCCGCACCCACGGCCACCTGCGGAATCCGCTCCGTCTTGCGCCGCCGGATGACGCCGCGCCCGAGGTAGCCGAGCATCCGCCGCGAGTCGACGAAGCGGCGCTCGTGCGGATCGGCCGACCAGAGCACGGCGATGTCGTTGTCGACGCGGTGGTCCTCGGGGCTGTCGGCCTCGATGAAGAAGCCGCTCAGCAGCAGATGGAGCGGCGCGTCGGGATCCTCGGTGACGATCAGATCGTCGTCGATGTGGCGCGCCGGATCGAACTCGACGTCCTCCTCCGCGAAGAGCGCCTCGGTGATGAAGGCGTCGACGTCGAGCACGGCGACGGGCCGCTTCGTCCGATCGCTCGTCAGCACGACGATGTTGTGCTTCGAGCGCGAGATGCGCCGGAGGAAGGGATCGTCGATCGTTCGCTCGAAGGCGGGCAGATGGATGACGTCGCCTTCGTAGCGGACCTCCATCACGCTGTGCTCGTCCAGGGGCTCGCCCGCCTCTCCGATCGTCTTGTCGTCGAGCCCCAGCGAGTTCACCGCGAGGCGCGCCCGACGGCGATCGACGTCCGAGCGCGGATCGGCGGCCTGCCGGCGCACGAAGCTCGCGGTCTCGAGGTCCGAGAAGGCCGGATCCTGCTGCTGGAGGCCGGCATCGTCGAGCACGCGACCATAGAGCCAGCCCACCGGTGTGAGCGCGGTCCGAACGCCGTGAAAGAAGATCGCCAGCCGCGGCAGCAGGGTCTCCGCATGCCGCTGGAAGACCGACTGCGCCAGGATCTCGCCGAAGTTCAGGATGAAGAGCAGGGAGAAGCCGAACGCCCAGAGGCCACCGACCAGGGTCGTGAGCAGGACCGGGATCCCGATGTTCACCAGGTTGTTGCCGAGCAGAACGGTCGAGTTGTTCCAGTTCTGGTTGCGGTTCTTCTCACCGCGCAGCGCGAGCAGACGCTGGGCCCCGCGATTGCCCTCGGCGGCGAGCGTCTCGAGGCGATCCGGCGAGAGCTGGCCCATCGACACGTTGATGCCGGAGAAGATCGCCGAGAGCCCGAGGAAGACGGAGATCAGCAGCCAGGAGAGCGGATCCCAGCGGATCTGGTCGCCGCCCCAGACGGCCATCGCGCCCAGGAAAGCGAGAGGTGCGCCGAGGAGGTAGGTCCAGGCGATCGCGCGGCGGACGGGGCCCCCCTCGCGCAGCCAGCGCCGCCCACGCGGGGCGTCCGCCTCGGAGGCGCCGGATGGATCGGAGCCCGAGCTGGAGGTAGATCGATCGGACAACGCGGCTGGGTCCCCTCTTCGTCTCACCGAAGAGGATACACGACGTCCGTTCACGGACTCCTCGGCTCGGGACGCCGCCCGGGCTCGGCTGCACCGCTGCCCGATCGCGTGCTTTACTCCGCCCATGGGCGATCTTCTTCTCCTCCTCGGCGGACTCGTGCTCCTGCTCGGCGGAGGCGAGATGCTGGTGCGCGGCGCCTCTGCGCTGGCCCGCGAGCTCGGTGTCTCTCCTCTGGTGGTGGGCCTCACGGTCGTCGCCTTCGGAACGAGCGCCCCTGAGCTGGCGGTGAACGTGACGGCAGCCTGGCGCGGAGACGCCGGTCTGGCCTTCGGCAACGTCGTGGGCTCGAACATCGCGAACATCGGACTGATCCTGGGGCTCGCGGCGATCTTTCGGGCGCTCTCCGTGCGCGGGGTCGTCGTCTCGCGCGAGATGCCCATGATGGGCGTCGCCACGGCCGCGGCCGTCATCCTCGGCCTGGACCGTCTCGTCGACCAGCCGGAGCTCTACGATCGGGCGGATGGCCTGATGCTGCTGCTGCTCTTCGGCGTCTTTCTCTACTACACGGCCGCCGAGGTCCTGCGCGGACGCGGCGAAGATCCGCTGGTCGAAGAAGCCGAGGATCAGCGGAGGCAAAGCCGCCTGCGCACGGTCGCGAGCGGTCTCCTGGTCGGCGCTCTCGGCCTCGTCATCCTGGTCGCGGGAGCGGAGCTCACGGTCGGAGCGGCCGTCGACCTCGCCACGGATCTCGGCGTCCCGAAATCCGTCGTCGGTCTCACGCTGGTCGCCATCGGGACCAGCCTGCCGGAGCTCGCAACCAGCCTCATCGCGGTCCGACGCGGGCAGCTCGACCTCGCGGTCGGAAACGTCGTCGGCTCGAACCTCTTCAACCTCCTCTTCGTGCTGGGCGCCACGGCGAGCATCCACCCCGTTCCGGTGCCGGCTGGAGGGGGCGTCGATCTCATCGCGCTCGGCGTCTTCTCTGCCGCCCTCCTGACCTTCTCCCTCGGCGCCGGCCGCCGGATCATTCGCGCCGAAGGCTGGGCCCTGCTCGCCGCCTATGGGATCTACTCGACCTGGCGGGTCCTGCTCAGCTGAGCTCCGAGGCTCCCGGCCCGGCCCGAGCGGAGCCTCGCTGAGCCCCCGGGCTGCACGACGCGACGCAGCGCATCGACCGGGACCCAGCCGAGGCGCCCACGCATCGAGCCCGCACACTCCCCGAGTCGCGAGACGCGGCGCCATCGGCCCTCGCGCTCCAGGAGTCCGAGCCGACAGGGTCGCCCCAGCTCTCCGAGGCGATGCCAGCGCTCGTCGGGACCCATCCGGATCGCGACTCCGTCGCGCGAGAGCCAGGCGACTCCCGAGACGGGCATCCGCTCGGGCGGTCGCAGGACGAGCCAACCGAGAAGCGTGGCGAGCGCGAGGCCGCCGCCTCCGAGGACGAGCCTCCGTCGCCAGCGCCTCCAGCGGGCCGAGCGGGGAGACGGCGCGGGCACGACTCCGGGATCGACGAGTCGCAGCACGGGGCGACGAGAAGGCCTCGGCCAGTCTCGCCAGACCCAGGCCAGACCGAGGACCCAGACCAGACCGGTCCAGCCGAGACCCAGCGTGAGCGCCAGGATCCATGCGCGCCGCGGATGCTCGACCGCCTCGGCGAGCATCCAGGGCAGCAGATAGAGCAGGATCACCAGGAAGAGGGCGTACTCCAAGGCGTCGACTCGCGTGACGGGGACCTCTCGACGCTATCCCTGGCTCGCGCTCGGTCAACAACCTGGATCTGCGCTCTCATCGAGGTCTGGAGCCCCGGATCGGCGGAAGGCGCGGCATCGATGTTGCTTCACCGATCCCCATGTCACCGATTCCGCTCGTGTCGACGATGTCGCCCGACCTCCTCGATCGATTCCTCCGATGCGCCATTCCCCTCTTCGTGGCCCTGGACCCCATCGGACTGCTCTTCGTGCTCGGCGCGATGGCCGAACGCCGGACCCGGTCGCAGCTGCGAACCACCGCCGTCCACTCGGTGCTCGTGGCGGCGCTCGTCTCGGTCGCGTTCCTGCTCGTGGCCCCGGCGGTGCTCCGGTATCTGGGCGTCGTCGTCTCCGATCTGGCCGTGGCCGGCGGCCTGATCCTGGTGGCCTTCGCGTTGAAGGATCTCCTCGATCCGCATCTCAGCGCCTACGTGCCCGAGCAGGACATGGGGGCGGGCAGCGGGATCATTCCCCTGGCCGTGCCCCTGCTGGCCGGTCCCGCCGTGCTGACGACGCTCGTCCTGCTGCGTTCGCAATATGGCCTGGGGCTCACGCTGGGAGCGGCCGCCAGCGTCTTCGCGATCACGCTGGCGATCTTTCTCGCCGCCACGCAGCTGATCCATCTCCTCGGTCGGTCGGGGCTGCGCATCCTGTCGAAGATCCTCAGCCTGATCCTGGCCGCCTACGGCATCATGATGATCCGTCGGGGCCTGGTCGACATCCTGTCATGAAGCTCACCTTCCTCGGCACGCGCGGCTACATCGATCCCGTGAGTCGCCGTCACCGCAGGCATACCTCGACGCTGGTGAGCTATCGCAGACGGCGCATCCTGCTCGACTGGGGCGAGGGCTGGGGCGAGCGGCTCGCTCGGGTTCGCCCGCATGCCGTGCTGATCACCCACGCGCATCCCGACCACGCCTTCGGACTCGGCTCGCACGTGCATTGTCCGGTCTTCGCGACGGAGGAGACCTGGGCGCGTGTCGGCGATCGGGTCCCCGCCGAACGGCGTCATCGATTGGCCGAGCGCCGCCGACGCCCGATCGAGGGCATGGAGATCGAGCCCTTTCCCGTGCTCCACTCGCTGCGCGCGCCCGCCGTGGGCTATCGCATCGAGGCGGGTCGCGTCGCCATCTTCTACGTACCCGACGTGGTCTGGATTCCCGACCGCGCGCAGGCCTTCGACGGGATCCGGGTCTACGTGGGCGACGGCGCCACCATCACGCGGAACATGATCCGCCGCGACCCCGAGAGCGGCGAGCCCTTCGGACATGCGAACATCCGACGACAGCTGGCCTGGTGTGCGGCCGAAGGCGTGCCCGAGATGATCGTCACGCATTGCGGATCGGACATCGTGGGCGGGGACGAGCGACGCGTCGGAGCCCGCGTCCGATCGCTCGCGGAGGAGCGCGGAGTCGAGGTCTGCATCGCCCATGACGGGATGGAGCGGGTGCTGCGTTGAGCGGAACGGGATCGATGCGACTCGTCCTGCTCGGCACGTCGGCCGGTGTCCCGACTCGCGAGCGCGGGCTCTCCGCCGCCGCGCTCCAGCTCGGGGGCCGAGCCTGGCTCGTCGACTGCGGAGAGGGAACGCAGCGGCAGATGCTGCGGACCGGCCTTCGGCCCACCCGCATCGACCGGATCCTCATCACCCATCTCCACGGCGACCACTGCTGGGGGCTCCCCGGACTGCTGGCCTCGATCGGCATGCATGGCCGCAGCGACCCGATCGAGGTCGCTGGTCCCGAAGGCCTGCGCGAATGGCTCGAGACCACGCTGCGGATCAGCGCCACCCGCCTTCCCTATCGACTCGAGCTGAAGGAGCTCGGCGCCCGGGGCGGGACGCTGGCGGACCGCGATGGGATCCGTGTCGAGGCCTGGCCCCTGCGACATCGAGTGTCTTCGTTCGCCTGGGTCGTGCGGGAGCCGAGCCGGCGCGGATCGCTCGATGTCGCGCGGGCGGTCCGACTCGGCGTACCGAAGGGCCCCCTTCTCGGCCGTCTCGCCGAGGAGAAGGCCGTGGTGCTGGACGAGGGTCGCCGCGTCGAGCCCGACGAGGTCCTGGGCCCCGAGCGTCCCGGACGCGTCGCGGTTCTCTGCGGCGACTCGGCCGACTCGCGCATCCTCGCGAGCACGGCCCCGGAGTGCGACCTCCTCGTCCACGAGTGCACCTTCGCTCCCGAAGAGGCGGATCGGGCGCGCCTCACCGGACATAGCAGCGGCCGCGACGTGATCGAGCTGGCCCGCGCCGTCCGCCCCCGCATCCTCGTCCTGACGCATTGGAGCCCGCGGCATACCACGAGTCACGGATCGCGCCCGACCGAAGACCTGTGTCGGGAGATCGCGGACGCATTGCCCGGGATCCGGGTCATCGCGGGTCGCGACGGGCTCGAGCTGGACGTTCCGGCGCGGGAGGACTGAGCCTCTCTCGCGGAGCCTCGAGCCGATACACGTCCTCGATCCCGCGCACCTCGTGGTGCCAGGCTCCGATCTTCGCGAAGCCGAGCTTCCGGGCCAGCGCCGTGGACGCCCGATTCGTCGGCGCGATCGAGAGGACGAAGCGGCTCACGCCCTGCTCCCGGCTCGCCCAGGCCATCAGCCCCCGGCAGGCTTCCTCGGCCAGGCCCCTCCGACGCCACTCCGGATCGATCGAGTACCCGAGCTCGACGCCGTCCGGCGCCCACTCGTGCAGCGCATCGGCGCCGGGCGGCCCATGAAAGCCGGTCAGGCCGATGATCCGATTCTCGCTTCGAAGCTCGATCACCCGGGTCAGCCAGGGCTCCCGCTCCGGACTCTGCTCGAGCTGGACGAGCCGCATCGCGAGGACCTGAGGCTCGCGCGGCCAGTCCGGCGGAAGCCTCGCCGCGAGACTCCGCTCCGCTCCGACGCGGTCTCCGTCCAGAGAGAGCCGCAGGGGCTCCGGCCCCAGGGTCCGTAGAGCGAGCCGGGGCGTCTCGATCAGGTGACCCATCGATGTGTCTCGGGTTCGGGTGGAGCGGCCCTGGATCAGTGACGCATCCGGTTCGGATCGGGGATCGATCGAGAGACGGGCGAGTCCGCGATCTGCCGCGCGAGGCGACCGTGGGCCGAGCGAGAAGGAGCATGATAGCGTTCGGGGGATCGATCCCAAGAGGTCGGATCCTTGCCAGGCGAGCACGCCGACTCGACTAAGGAGCCCGATCGTTTCTCGACGGACATCCGGGGAGTCGGCTCTCATGGACTCGACGCGCGAGCACTACGACCGTCATCTCGGCCCCGTCTACTCCTGGATGGCCGGTGGACGGGAGTCGGCGATGACGAGAGGTGCGGAGGAGCTCGATGTCCTCGGCATCGTCGTCGGCGACGGCGCCGAGGCGATCGATCTCGGCGCGGGCTTCGGCATGCATGCGATTCCGCTGGCACAGCGTGGCTTCGACGTCCTGGCCATCGATTCCTGTGCGGCGCTCCTCGCCGAGCTGCGCGGACAGGCCGGGACTCTGCCGATCCCGGTCCAGACGATCCATGACGATCTCCGATCCTTCGCGCGCCATCGACCGGAGAAGGTGGATCTCGTGCTCTGCATGGGCGACACCCTGACCCATCTCCCCGACGAGGCATCGATCGCAGCACTCGTCGCGGACCTCGGGAGGACGATTCGCGAGGGCGGCCGCTTCGTCGCCACGCTGCGCGACTACTCCACTGCCCTGCTCGACAGCCAGCGCTTCATCCCGGTCCGGAGCGACCCTGCGCGGATCCTCACCTGCTTCCTCGAGTATGCGGACTCGCACGTGACGGTCCACGACATCCTGCATACATGGGACGGCTCGGCCTGGAGTCTTCGGGTGAGCGCCTACCAGAAGCTGCGCATCGATCCGGATCGGCTCGAAGCGCTGCTCCGCGAAAACGGGTTCGTGGTCGAACGCGCGACGAGCCCGTCCGGGATGCTTCGATTCGATGCCCGGCGCGCGTGACGGCTCCTCCCGGGTGCCGGCCGGAGGTCAGCTCGCGTCACCGGGTTCGTCGCAGTCCCCACAGCTCTCGCCGCGCAGCCCTTCCAGCCCCTCCCGGACGAGCCAGGGCACCATCGCCAGCGCGGCCACCGGATCCGCCCAGCGCCACCCCCAGGCCGCATGGGCCGCGAGCCCCAGGAGCAGGGTCAGCGAGAGATAGGAGCAGGCGAGGGTCTCCCGGGCTTCGGCCCGCAGCGCCGCGCTTCCGATCTCGCGCGCGGCCCGGAGCTTGCCCCAGGCGACCAGCGGCATGATCACGAGCGAGGCCGCCGCCAGCGCGATGCCCACGAGACTCTCCTCCGGAGCCACTCCCGTCCAGAGCGTCCAGCCCGCCTGGCCGGTCACGTAGATCGCGAGCGCCACGAAAGTGGCCCCGATGAACCGATGGACCTTCTGCTCGGCGCGCTCGAGGGACTCGGGGTCCGCGCCGCGCTCTTCGAGCGCCAGACGCCAGAGCAGCACGGACGCCGCCGCGACCTCGATGCCGCTGTCGAGACCGAAGCCGAAGAGCGCGATGCTCTCCGCCGCCGCCCCGGCAGCCAGCGCGATCGCGGCCTCCACCACGTTGTAGGCGAGCGTCGCCCCGACGAGCCAGAGACCGATCCGGGACCAGTCGCGCGAGGCTTCGAGTCCAGCCGGCTCCGCCATGGCGGCTCACTCCCCGGTCGGGTCATCTCAGGCTGCCGCGCCCTCCGCGATCATCCGGCCCAGCTTGCGCATGTGGTGCGTCGAGCCGCCGAGCATCAGCTCCAGATGCCTGGCGTAGATGTAGTAGCGATGGACCGGGTACTCGCGGTCCACGCCCACGCCGCCGTGGATATGCTGCGCGGAGAAGGTCACGCGATAGCCTGCCTCGGAGGCGAAATGCTTCGCGATGGCCACCTCCTCCGAGGCGTCGCGACCGGCGGAGATCATCCAGGCGACCTCGAGCGCCGAGAGGCGCACGGCCTGCGTATCGATGTAGGCATCGGCCTCCCGATGGCTCACGGACTGGAACATCGCGATCGGCTGATCGAATTGCTTGCGGGTCTTCGAGTACTCCGCGGTCAGCTCGAGCGCCGCCTCACAGACCCCGAGCGCGAGGTTGCAGAGCGCGGCGTTCGCCCGCAGGTCGATGAACGCGATGATCTCGCCTCCCTGACCGACCTCCCCGACGACCGCCTCGTCGTCGACCCGGACGCCGTCGAGCGTCATCATCGACTCGGGCATCCCGCTGGTCGTGGCGAGCGCCTCGAGGGATAGTCCGACGCTCTCCCGCTCCACCAGAAAGACGGTCGTTCCCTCGTCGGTCGTCGCCGAGACCAGGATCCGGTCGGCGATCTCCGCCGCCGGAACGAAGGCCTTCGCGCCGTCGATCCGCCAGCCGCTGCCCTCGCGCGTCGCGCGGGTCGTCGGCGACTCGATCGGCGTCTCGCCCTCGATGATCGCGGCGGTGAGCACCTGCCGTCCTGCGGCGACCTCCGGCAGGATCGCCCGCTTCATCGGCTCGCTCCCGAACTCGATGATCGGGAGCGCCCCGAGCACGGCCGTCTCGAAGAAGGGGATCGGGGCCGCGGTCCGGCCGATGTGCTCCATCACGCCCGCGACCTCGAGAAAGCCGAGCCCGCCGCCGTCGTAGGCCTCGGGAATCCCGACGCCGACGAGCCCCGACTCGCCCATGCGCGCCCAGAGATCCCGGTCGAAGCGGGGTCCGTCCGCGTCCTCGATCTCGCGCAGCCGCTCCTGGGAGGTGCCGTCCTTCAGGATCTGGGAGGCGAGATCGAAGATCGCCTGCTGCTCTTCGCTGTAGGAGAAATCCATGAGAGGCTCCTGTCTGATCGCGTCGATGCGGCCGTCGGTCATCGAAGCGAGGGCGCTCGATGCGGCCCGATGGGTGAGATTCGGGAGGGCCGGGAGGCCGCGAAGAGGTCCTTCCCCTGTCCACGGCCTTCCTGCATCCGTGCAATCCTACATCCGTGGAATGCGCGGCAGGCCGAGCCCGAAGAGGCCGATCAGGTCGCGCTGGATCTCGTTCGTCCCGCCGCCGAAGGTGAGGATGAGGAGGCTGCGATAGAGCGTCTCGACGATCCCGTCGGCGATCGAATGCTGCGAGTCGTTCTTCGGCGTCAGATAGGCGCGCTGGCCCATCACCTCCATCAGCAGCCGGAAGGCGTCGAGGAAGAACTCGGTGCCGAAGACCTTGATCGTCGAGGCGTCGGCGGGGTTCACGTTCATGCCCTCGGCGGTCGCCCAGGCGACCTTCCAGTTCATCAGCCGCAGGACGTGGATCCCCGACTTCACCTTCGCGAGGTTGATCTGGACCCATTCCTGATCGATCACGCGCTCGCCGCCCGCCAGCCGGGTCTTGCCGGCCCACTCGACGACCGACTCGTAGGCGCCTTCGATCATGCCGGGCGAGCAGAGCGAGACCCGCTCGTGGTTCAGCTGGCTCGTGATCAGCTTCCAGCCCTTGTTGAGGCCGCCGACCAGGTTCTCGGCCGGCACGCGGACGTCGTCGAAGAAGACGGCGTTGATGTCGTGGTCCGAGAGCAGCCGGAGCGGATCGATCCGGATCCCGGGCGTCTTCATGTCGACGAGGAACATCGAGAGGCCGCCGTGCTTGGGCGCCTCCTGATCGGTCCGCACGGCGAGCCAGCAATAGTCGGCGTCGCTGGCGAGACTCGTCCAGAGCTTCTGGCCGTTGATCACGTATTCGTCGCCGTCGCGATCGGCACGGGTCGTGAGGGCCGCGAGATCGGTGCCGGCGCCCGGCTCGGAGTAGCCGATGCAGAAGTGGATCTCGCCGGCCAGGATCTTCGGCAGGAAGAACTCCTTCTGCGCCTCCGTCCCGTTGTGCATCAGGGTCGGGCCGACGGTGTTCACCGTGAGCATGGGGACGGGCGCGCGCGCGCGCATCGATTCGTCGAAGAAGACGAACTGCTCGATCTCCGAGCGGCCCTGGCCTCCGTACTCCTTCGGCCAGCCGATGCCGAGCCAGCCGTCGCGCCCCATCTGACGCACGACGTCGCGCATGACGGGCCCGATTCCATGGCTCTTCGCGAGCTCGGCCCGGATCTCCGGGGTGAGGAGCTTCTCGTAGTAGGTCCGCAGCTCGCGGCGCAGCGCGTCCTGGCTCTCGTCGTATCCGATGTACATGGCTTGCCTCGCCTCTTCATCTCTCTGTCTCGCCGGGGCCTTCGCTTGCGCCCGGGCCTTCGCTCCGAGGGCGTTTCGCCGGCCGGAGCCGGACGCCTCCACCCGACTCCCCGCCCCGCTCTCTCCCCTACCCTTCGTGCGCCTCGTCGCTTCGTCCGTCATCCGGCGGGTCCGGCGGGAGAGGACCGACGAGCGATGCGCGCTGGGAGACCTCGAGCGGATTCCCGTCAGGATCCCCGACCATCGCCATCCGCGCCACCTCTCCCAGATTGCGGGGCCGGCTGAGGATCGAGGCTCCGAGCGCCTCCACGCGCGCCACCTCGGCATCGCAATCCCGCACCTGGACGGTCAGGTAGGCCCAGCCGAGCACCGGCAGGACGACTCCGACGGGGGCATCGGGCGCCTCCTGGATCAGCAGGACCGACGCGCCGCAGCGCACCCGACCCGGGACCTCCTCCTCGAGCCCGAGCACGTCCCGGTAATGACGCCGGGAGCGCGACGCCTCTCCCACCCGGATGCGAATCCCGATCTGCGTGACCCCCTCCTCACCCGGCGGCACCAGCCGGACCCGATTGCCGTCGGGATCCGTGTGCATCACGGCCTCGCCGAGGCCGGGTCGTGCGATCAGCAGCTCCGCGATGCCGGAACGGGCGGTGGCGTCGAGGGAGGAGAGGAGATTCAGCTTGAGCACCGAGCCCGCGAGATCGAAGCGATGCTGCACGTGTCCGCGGCCGACCGGCAGGACGTGATCGAGCTCGAGCCCGATCTCGTCGCGCCAGAACTCGAGGACCTCCGGTCGAGCGGTCAGCAGCCCGAGATCGAGCCGATCCTTCACGATCTCGATCACGAGCCGGACTCTCTCGGAGAAGCACTCGGGGAAGCGCTCGGGAGAGCGCTCCGCGGAGCGGCCGCCGCGGGCGCGAGCTTCCCAGTCAGGGCCGCAGCCAGCGCCTCGATCTCCCAGACGCCCGAGGCCGACTGCGCGTATGCGAGCATTCGCTCCTCGGGTCTCGGAAAGATGCCGACATAGGGGCCGGCCGCGGAGAAGACCTCGCCGGTGATCGCACGCGCCGCATCGCTCAGCAGGAAGGCGTAGAGCGAGGCGCAGCCCTCGGCGGGCGGAGCGTTCAGGCTTCCTTGGGCGAGCTCTTCGTTCAGAACGCCGCGGGCCTCGAGATCCGCGATCTTCGCCTCGTACTCCGGACCGCTCGAGAGCCGCGTCTTCGCGCCCGGACAGATCGCGTTGCAGCGCACCCCCTCGGATCGCAGGTCGGCCGCCAGGGCGCGCGTCAGGCTGTTCGTGGCGCCCTTGGCCGCCGCGTAGGCGGTGCCGCCGTACACGCCGAGAAAGGCATGGGAGCTCGTGTTCACGATCGCGCCCCCGCCCGCCGCCACCAGATGCGGGACGGCGTGGCGACAGCAGAGGAAGGTGCCGTCGAGATGCACGTCGAGGACCCGGCGCCAATCGCCGGTCTGGATCCTCCGAATCGAAGAGGCGGCGGGCTCGCCGATGCCCGCGCAGTTCACCAGGCCGTCGAGGCCGCCGAAGCGCGAGACGGCGAGCTCGATCAGGCCGGCGGCCTCCTCCTCCTCGGAGACGGAGCCGACGAAGCCCGCAGCCTCCGCGCCTTCCGCCTCGAGCGTCTCGACGAGCTCTGCGAGTCCTCGTGCGGCCGCCTCCCGGCCGCCGACGCCCAGACCCGAAGCGTTCACCACGACGCGAGCGCCCTCCCGCGCGAGTCGCATCGCCACCGCGCGACCGATGCCCTGGCTCGAGCCCGTGACGACGACGCGCTTGCCTCTCAGCCCGATCGGCTCGATTCCGTCGATTCCTTGGCTCCCGTCGATTCCTTCGCCCCCTCGACCCCGCCGGACGGATCGGGAGACCGCCTCGTCGTCGCTCATCCCGATGCTCCTCGCTGCGACCGGCATCTCCGCCGCCCCGCGCCGCGCCGCTCCACCGCGCCGACGCTCCGAGGATCGCAAAAGCGCGAGAGCCCCGCAGCGAGGTCCCCCGAGCCGCTTCAGGCGCGTTAGAATCGCGGACCGCCCCGAGCCTCAGGAGAGCCCATCGTGCCCATGCCCAAAGACATCGGAATCATCGATTGCATGATCGGATTCCCCGCGAGCGACTTCTCACAGTACGAGTTCATCCGCAAGCAGCTGAAAGATTCCCAGTCGCGCGACGGCTACGACTTCCCCGTCGAGTACATGTTCAAGAACGTGCCCAAGGAGCTCTACGGCTCCTCGAATCCGATCGACGTCACGCTCCACGAGATGGACCGCTACGGCATCGAGCGCGGCCTGGTCGGCGTGAACGACGAGGTCAGCCAGCAAGCGTTGAAGGAGCATCCGGATCGCTTCATTCCGTCGGGCAACGTCGACCCGAACGAGGGCATGGAGGGCATCCGCCGGATGGTTCGCGAGTACGAGGAGTACGGCGTGCGCGCCTTCGGCGCCTTCCCGGCCGGCTGCCTGCCGCAGGTCCCGATCGACGACGCGAAGTTCTACCCCGTCTATTCGAAATGCGTCGAGCTGGGCGTTCCGATCTTCGTCTGCGCCGGCGTGCCCGGCCCCCGGTTCCCGATGGACTGTCAGCACGTCGAGCGGATCGACCGCGTCATGTACGACTTTCCGGAGCTCGTCTTCGTGACGCGTCACGGATGCGAGCCCTGGGAGAAGCTCGCCATGAAGCTGATGCTGAAGTGGCCGAACCTCTACTACTCGACGTCGGCCTTCGCCCCGAAATACTATCCGGAAGAGATCGTGCGCTATGCCAACACGCGGGGCGCCGACAAGATCATCTACGCGGGATATTTCCCGATGGGCCTCTCCATGGAGAGGATCATGACGGACATGCCGAACGTGCCCTTCCGGGACCACGTCTGGCCCAAATTCCTCCGTGAGAACGCGAAGAAGATCCTGAAGCTCGACGACTGATCGAGGCGGCCCCGTTTACCGGCGCCTCGGCCGTGCCCCGACCCGAGCGAGGGCGAGCGGGCCGATGAGGGAGCCGTCTGGACCCCCGACCGCAACCGACCGCGAGGAGCGTCCCGACTCGCTCCGAGACACGAAGGCAGCAATCTCATGGAACCCGACGCCAAGGCCCTGGGCGATGCGGTGGCGGATGTCCGACGCCTGATCTCGCATCTGCGCAAGACCACTGCTCCCCGAGAGCTCCTGCAAGAGGTGCAGCGGGCCGCCGCCGCGCTCTCCGACCGGCTGGCGCCCCACGATCACGAGGGACCCTACGCGCAGCGGTGTCTGGATCTCGCGCACGAGCCGCCCTGGGGTGAGACGGAGGTGCCCGCCGAGTTCTTTCCCTACAGCCCCGTGATCGGCCCTCTGAATCCGATCGCCCCGCCCGTCGGGTTCCAGCGGGTCGACTCGGAGCTCCATGCCGAGCACGTCTTCGACGCGCCCTACAACGGACCGCCGACTGCCGTGCATGGCGGCGTCATCGCGCTCGTCTTCGACGAGCTGCTCGGGACGCTGGGCGCGATGAGCGACGTGGGCGGCTTCACGGGGACGCTCACGATCCGTTACCGCTCGCTCACCCCGATCGGGCGACCGATCCGGATGCGCTCCTGGATCGATCGCACCGAGGGCCGCAAGACCTTCATCGCCGGCACGATGCACGACGGCGAGACGCTCTGCGCGGAGGCGGAAGGCGTCTTCATCCGGCCCAGGGTCTCGATGATGGACGACGCGATGGGGCGCGGAAGCGCGAAGCCGTCGGGCGACCGGGCCTAGCAGGCCGATCGTTCGGACCCTGCCAGGGCGTTCCTGGGCTCAGCCCCCACGGTCCAGCGCTACGGCGACCGCTTTCAACGCAGCGAGCGGGCCGCATCCACGCGCCTCGCTCGGTCGGGATTCATGAGGTGGCTTCTAGGGCGCCCTGCGGGCGGTCAGCCGATAGATCCAGACCGTGCGCTCCGGGTCGCGATCCGCCTCCTCGAGGCCATGGCGCGCCTCGATCGCCGCTCGCGCCTCGTCGTACTCCGCCGGATCTTCGACCCGGACCGCCCTGCGCTCGAAGACCGTCTCGCCGATGCGGACCCGAACCCGGGGATCGGCCTCGATACAGCGGACCCAACGACGCTTCGAGGGATCCTTCGTTCCGAAGATCATCGACGTCGGTACGTAGAGCCGCGCGTCGATCGACGCAAACCAGGTCTGGACCGAGTGGGGATCGCTGGGACAGGTCTCGATCGCGAGGGTCTTCTGTCCCTCGGCGAAGGACCAGTCGGCCACCAGCGGCGCCCCCGTCTCTCCTCGAAGCCGTCCGCCTGGCAGCAGTGCGACGGGGCCACTACAGCCCGCTCCCATCCACGCGCTCGCCAGGAGCACGAGAAGGAGTCCGGCGCGGAGCGGGCGACGGGGGCCGAGCCGGGCGGGCCTGGCCTCGGGTCTGGACTCCGATCTGAAAAGAGGATCCGATTGCCGATTCATGATTCCTTCCTCCGCTGCCCGCGATCTGCCTCGCCGCCGGCCGTCTCTCTTCCCGATCGAGGAGTGACGCATCCGCGAGACTCCGGCCCTCGACGATCCGCGACGGCTCGCGAGAACATACCCGAAGCGACCCCGGGTCGGGCGTTCGAGCGGGGCGGAGGGGAATCCGGGCGTCCGCCGCGCGCTGGGCTTGTTAGGATCTCGGGCGCTCGGACGCCCGGGATCGCCACCCGACTTCCGCTCCGACCCGCAAGGCCGAGCGGGAGGTCCCCGTGGACGTCCATCGGGACGTCCCGCCCGGCGGAGCGCGAGAAGGGCTCGGGGAGCCGGACGAGGGTGGGATGAGACTCGGAAGAGAGGAGGACCGGCCGGGATGCGGGTGATGGTCACGGGAGGGACCGGCTTCGCCGGCTCGCACACGGTTCGGCGCTTCATCGAGAGTGGCCACTCGGTGCGCCTGCTCGTCCGGGACCCCGAGAAGGTGCGTCGCGTCTTCGATCCCCTGGGCATCGGAGTCCCGCGAGAGGACGTCATCGTCGGCGACATGGTCGACGCGAGCGCCATCGACCGCGCGATGCAGGGCTGCGACGCCGTCTTCCACGGAGCCGCACTCGTCGACATGCGGCGATCCATGGCTCGCCGGGTCCTCGAGGCCAACCTGCGCGGCGTCGAGCTCGTGGTGGGCGGCGCCTACAGGCGCGGCCTGCCTTCGATCGTCTACGTCTCGAGCATGTCGGTCTTCTTCGAGCCCGGACGGGGACCGCTCCATCTCGACATGCCCATCGCGCCGGGCTCGAGCGCCTACGCTCGCAGCAAGGCCGAGGCCGAGCGCGAGATCCAGCGGATGCAGGGAGAGGGCGCGCCGATCCGCGCGTCCTACCCGACCGCGATCGTCGGTCCCGACGATCCCGGGCTGAGCGACGCCAATCACGCGCTCTACACCTTCTTCAAGGAGACCGGCGTGAACACCTCGAGCGGCTTCCAGATCGTGGACGTGCGCGACCTCGCGACGCTCCACGCCCGCCTGCTCGAGCTGCCCGACGGAGCCCATCGTTACGTCGCGGCCGGCCCGATGCTGAGCTGGCCGGAGACCTATCGCCTGCTCGACGAGATCACGGGCAAACGCCTCTGGCGCTTCCCGATCCCCGGCCCGCTCTTCCGCGCCCTCGGCGTCGTGGGAGACTGGATCAAGCACGTCTACGACTTCAACTTCCCGCTGACGCGCGATGCGATGGAGTTCGCGACGATGTGGCCGGGCTGCGACGCGGAGCGGACCTCGCGCGAGCTCGACATCCGCTTCCGGAGCGCCCGCGAGACCTATGCGGACACCGTCCGCTGGCTCTACGAGGCGGGCCATCTGAAGGCGCGGCACGTCGGACGACTGGCCGAGGCGCCGCCTGCATCGCAGGAGGGCGGCTCGGGCTGAGGCGCCCGTCTACAGGGCCCACGAGCCCGCTCCGGCGCGAGCCCCATCGGGAGCGGCCGGACCGGGCGGGAAGGCCGGACGGCGGGAAGCCGGGCAGACAGCGGCACGACTCCCGGCGCCGCCCCGCCGGCGAAGGGCCGACCCGCGTCAGCCCGACGTCGACAGGATCGATCGGGCGAAGGCCACGCCCTGCTCGAAGTCGACGCCCCCGCTCGCTTCGTAGATCGGGAGCCCGTCCAACGCCTCGAGGTAGGGCTTCGGGTCCGGCGGCTCGTAGCCCGTCGGCGGTGCCCCCTGATCGGGCAGGAAGAAGGGGCCGGGTGCCTTCATGATCGGGTCCAGGAGATCGGGGCGAGCCTCGAGATCCACGCGCTCGCAGCGGGCGGGCTCGGGGCTCCGATGACTCCAGCTGAGGATCAGGAAGGCCCGCATCGGCGCATGGAGCACGACCCGGTCCAGGCCGAAGAGCTGGTCGACGAGCGCGTCGTACTTCTCCTCGAGCTCCCAGAGCTGCTCGCGGGGGAGACGTTCGAGCTCGGCCCGACGGCTCTCGCTCACGATGCCGGCGAGGTCGGGATTCGCGAGCGCCGTTCCCGGGTTGATGCGCGGGTGCTTCGGGATCCCCTGCATCTCCACTCCGCCCGGCCCGGGCCCGACCAGGAGCCGGTCGTTGCTGGTGAAGGAGAGGCCGGCCGACATGAGGTGGAGCGCCAGGGTCGACTTGCCGCCCCCGGAGACTGCGGCCAGCCCGAGCCCTCGCCCCTTCTCGACGACGCCCGCAGCATGGCAGAGCACCCGGTCGCGATTCATCAGGTACGCGGTGTACTGGAAGTTGATGAAGTTGACGATCTGGTTGGGGTGGGCGAGGCAATCGCCGATCGCGACCCGCAGCTCGCGGCCGACCAGGAACTGCATGTCGGTCCGGACCTTGCGCACCGCGCGACCGTCCTCGAGGTCGAAGTAGGCCTCCTTCCGGGTCTGCTTGCCGGGCTCGCGCGTCCACTCGCGATAGTCGAGACCGAGATCGGGCGGCTCCATCTGATGGGCGCGAACGACGAGGTCCGCCTCGCGTTCCCGGTCCCCTTCGTCGAAGGCGGCGAAATAGCGGCGGAGCCCGTCCAGGAGATCGGGGGAGTTCGAGAGCACGTCGATCCGCTGCGGACCGAAGCAGAGCGGCAGCCGCTCACGGGCCGGGGCCTCTCTCTGGATACGGTCGGCGATCGCTCGAATCGTCTCGGTCATGAGGCTCCCAGGCGTGCACGGCGCAAGAGGATCGACCCCGCCAACGTTCGGGAGGTCGGGTGGAGTCAGTCGGTCCGCAGTCGCTCGATCACGTGGTCCGCGACCCGCGCGGGACCGTCGATGCCGAGCCCCTCCTGCAGCCCCCGAAAGCCTCCGAAGGCCGAGACCTCGAAGACCCTCGGTCCCTCGGCCGTGAGCGCGACGTCGACGCTGGTCAAGGTCAGACCGAAGAGGTCCGCCGCACGGCGCCCGATCCCGATCACTTCGGGATCCGCGTCGAAGGCCTCGTAGTGGCCGCCCGAGTGGATCGTCGTGTCCCAGGCATCCTCTCCGGCGACCCGCGCGTAGGTGCCGACGTATTCGTCGCCCAGGAAGACGACGCCGAGGTCTCGACCGGAGAGATCGAGCTTCTTCTGGACGTAGAAGAGGGGATGACCACTCTCGCGCCGATGTGCCTCGAGCTCGGTCTTCAGATCGTCATCGGCCGACAGCAGACGGAAGCCTCGGGCCTTCGTCGAGTAGAGCGGCTTCACGACGGCCTCGCCGAAGCGCTCGATCGCGCGCAGAGCCCCCTCGAGGCTCTCCGTCAGCACCGTCGGAGGCAGCGGAAATCCATGGGCCGCCAGCGTCGTCGTGCAGGAGACGCGATCGATCATCCGCAGGATGCGCTCGGGCGGAGAGAAGATCCGCACGCCTCGAAGCTCGATCAGCCGGAGCAGCTCGAGCCGATCCAGCAGCTCGGGCCCGTAGTCGCGGCCGATCTTCTTCACGACCAGCGCGTCGAGCCCGCCGAGGTCCAGATCCTTCGAGAAGACGGTGCCCCGATCGAGATCGGCGACCACCCCCTCGAGCTCGACCACGAAGCGATGACCCGTCCGCATCTCGATCGCATCGGCGAGCGCCTCCGTCGACCAGGCGCCCTCGAGGCCCACCACGCCCACTCGAGGCCCCGTCCTGGAGCTCCTTGTCCCGAGGCGTTCGTCTCCGACCTGCACGCCGCGGGACTCAGTCAACGAGGATTTCCTCGGGAACCCGATAGCTCGTCAGCTCCGGCTCCGACAGCTCCACGAGCTGCTCCAGGAGGAAGCGCCCTCGATAGAAGAGGCTCTTGGCGAACTCCTCGTCCAGCACGAAGCGCGCAGAGGTCGTGAAGGAACGAGCGAGCCCGGCGGCCAGCCTCGCCTCGAAGGTGGGATCCCCGGCCTCCTCGGCGAACTCGCGCGCGAAGCGGTGGAGGCGCGAGATCACCTGTTGGATGCGACGTCGGACCGGACGATCGAAGACCTGGAGTCGGAAGTAGGAGACCAGGAAGACCGAGACGTCCTGGGTGTAGTCCATGTTCCGCGAGCGATGGAGATCGATGAAGCGGATCGAGCTGCGCGCGTGATCGTAGATCACGTTGTCGACGTTCAGATCTCCATGACCCAGGACCGAGAAGGGCGCGCCCAGTCGGGCATCGAGCCCGCGCGCCCGCTCGACGAGCTCGTCGTAGGGCACCACCTCGAGCCCGCCGAACTGGACCGCTCCGGCCCGGAAGTCGGGGTGGAGCTCGTAGACCTCCTTCAACCGGGTCGAGAGCTGGGCGATGAAGTTCGGATGCGCCGGCTCCTCGACGCGGGTCCGCGACCAGATCTCGAGCAGGGCCGCCTCGAGCCGCCCGACCGCGGCATGCAGCTCCTTCGGCTGGCTGCGCAGGACGAGCTCTTCGAAGGTGCGGCCCGCGATGTACTCGAAGAGGATCGCGCCCGACTCGCCGCGCTCCTGGAAGGAGTAGATCTCGGGTGCATAGCCCGGCAGGAGCTCGTTCCAGCGATCGATACAGCGCTTCTCTTCGAGGAGCTTGTCGGGCCGGCCCTCCTTGAAGACGACCATCCGCTCCTCGTGACCCGTCCGATCCGAGACCCGGTCGATGCGACACCCCGAGCGCGTCTCCCCGAGCGCCTCGATCGAGACGAGGTCGGCGGGGTCGGCGGCCTCGAAGGCGCCGGTCTCCTCCATGGTGTCGCGCAAGGCGCGGAACTCGTCGATCTTGATGCGCTCGCCGAGAGAGGCCGAGAGGATCGCCTCGCCGATGTTCAGCATGGCGTCGCCCATCCGTTCGAAATAATGGGCGATGAAGAGCGTCGTCACGTGGGATTGCGCGTCTCCGCCCTCGTCGAGCCGTCGCAGGACGTCGCCGAAGGTCTCGGCGTAGAGCTCGTCGAGAGCGTGCTCGACCCGACAGATCTCCAGCGCCTTGTGGACATCGCGCTCCTCGAGCGCCGATTCGATCTTCTCGAGGCCCTGGACGATCTCGTCGAGATTCGCTTCGACGCGAAGGGCCGAGGCGAAGGCGGGCGAGCGGAGATAGGCGAACTGACCGACCACGCTCTCGCAGAAGTCGGCGATCCGCTCGAGGTTCGCGGTCACGAGGTCGAGACTCTTCAACAGCTCGATCTCGAACCGGTCGTGGAGGTCGGCCTCCCGTGCGAGCTCGAAGCATTTGCGCTGGATGATCGTGCGCAGATGATCGATGTAGTCGTCCCGGGTGAGGATCGCCTGGAGCAGCTTCTCGGACGGGTTCTGGAGATAGGTGCGCGTTCGCTCGACCTGCCGGATGACCTCGAGGATCAGGAAGTGCAGGTTCTCGTCGACGGCGCCGAGGGAGAGCATCGCCGTCTACTCTCCGCTCCCGATCTTCTCTCCGGTCTTCTCTCCGGCCTTCTTCCCGGCCCCCTTGTCGGCCTCCTTCTTCTTCGAAGAACGCCTCTTCGGAGGCGGATCCGACGAGGCCTCCGACCCGGCGGCGTCCTCGACCCCGCCATTGATCAGCAGCGGACCCGAATCGGGACTCTCCTCCTCCTGCTGCTTCCAGGAGAGCTTCAGGTTCAGTCCGTAGCGACCCGACTTGCGGCTCGCGGCGACCTCGAAGCGGATCATGCCACTCGGCTCGAGCACGATCTCCCCCTCCTGATCCCGGAACTGAAGGGTTCCCTTCTCGAAGCCCTCCGCGAGGGCGTTCAGATAACGAACGATCGCCTTCGAGTCCTGGAGGGACTCGTGACGGAAGTGATTGGACTTTCGGGTCATCTCGTCTCTCGTTGGAGATCCTGCATCAGCCCGCCAGGATCGAGAGGTCTTCGGGCTCGTCGGTGCGCCACTCGATCTCGAAGCTGAGCTTCTCCCGACCGCTCTTGCGCTCGACCTTGACCTCGATCTCCACCCGATCGGGCGGGCTGAGGATCAGCGCATCCTCGCCCTGGCGAAACTGGAGGCTGCCCTTGCGCAGGCCTTCCACGATCGCCTCGAAGTAGGCCGCGACCTCGTCTCGTCCCACCGGGCTCTCGAATCGCAGCTTTCCGGATTCGTGGCGGGCGGCCTCTTCGGCATCGGCGGCCTTCCGCGCCTCGCGAGCGACCGTCTTCTCGTGGGCCTTCCTGGCCTTCCGGGCCGCCTTCTCCGCGGCCTTCTCCGCCTCGCTCGCTTCCTTGGCGGCCTTGCGGGCCGCCTTGCGAGCTTCGTCCGCGGCATCCTCCGTGGTCGAGTCGGCATCCTGCGCGTCGCTGGCCTCCGGATCCATTCCGTTCCGGCGATCGATCGAGGACGTCTTCTGCTGGGATTCTTCCGAAGGCACGGCTTCCGCCGCGCCCACGAGGGGGGCGTTCTGGGTCATGGGGGGGCCTCCTGCTCGCCCTATTCTAACGGGAATCCCCAGTCGGCGGCCAGCACTACACCGGACAATGTCAGAGACGGACGCCGGGAGAAGGTCGTCGACTCGGCTCCTTCACGATCCGGCCCGCCCTTTCACCCGCTCGTCACCCAACCGCCATAATCGACCGGATCGAAGACCTTCACGGCCGGATGGTCCGCGCTGAGACCGTAGATCGTGCCGTCCGTCGCGAGAATGGTCGCCGCGCTGCCCTCTCCGGGGAGACTCTCGACCTCCCGTGTATTGATGTCCACACAGGCGTCGCACGCGAAGTTCAACATGCCCCGCCGGAAGTTCATGTGCTGCCCCAGGAACACGTTCCGATGGCCATGAACGATCGCGTAGATGCCCATGCCATGGAGCGCCTCGAGGCCGGCCTCGGACAGGGGCAGATCGAGGTCGCGATACTTCGTCCGGAACATGTTGCCGAGCGGCCCGTTGTAGAGCTCGAAGGGATCCTCCTCGAGCGTCTGCGAGAAGCGCCGACGGACATGGCCGAGCCCTTCCTGGCGCATCCAGCCGGCGGCCACGTCGTCGATCCCCGCGTGCGCGAAGAGCATCGAGCCCTCGCGATGGGCGATCTCCATGTCCTGGAAGACCCAGGCGTACTCGCCGTCGGGCTCGAGGAAGAGGCGCTCGCAGCGTTCGAGGGTGGCGTGCAGATCGCCGAGCGACATGCCGAATGCATGACAACGGGCCTCGAGCTCCGCCATCTTCTCGCGCACTCGGAGCAGCTCCTTCTCGATGCGCGCGGGCGGAACCGTCCCGGCGGCCATGCGCGGGAACTCCTCGAACCAGCTCTCCGAGGGGAAGAGCTGCTCCCGCACCGAGTCGTCGGAGAGGCGTTCGCCCCGGTCTCCGCCCGCGAGATGGGTCTCGAAGACCTCCTTGAAGAGGGTCATGGTCTTCTTGCCCATCCGCACGAAGAGATGGGCGAGACGCGGATCGGTGGCTCGCGCGAAGCGGATCCCCAGACGGGTCCGCACGTCGTGATTGCCCGCGATCAGGGTGAAGCGGACGCCGCGCTTCCTGAAGTGGGAGATCGCATCGAGCAGCGGCAGGTTCGCCGGCCCCTTGTCGAAGAGATCGCCGCCGATCATGAAATGGGTCTGCTCGCCGAAGGGGCTGAGCTCGAAGGCGGAGTCGGGGATCGACCCGAGGTCGAAGGGATTGTCGACGCCCTCGGGCGCGACCATGCCCGCGATCATGAGGCTCCGCCAGAAGGCCTCGCGATCCGCATGCAGATCCGTGAGGAAGCAGATGGGCTGGGAGGGTGCGACCCAGGGCTTCCCTCGCAGGTACTTGCGAAGCGCGAACGCGGTCGGCGTATCCGCGGCCTCCCCTTCGTTCGACAGCCCCGGCGGCCCCGTCTCGACCCAGCTCTCGAAGGTGAGGGATCCGCCGTGACCGACGGCGCGGGTCTCCACCGCGCGGAGGGGATGGGCGAATAGCGGCGCCGAATGACGCGCCAGATGCTCGGCGACGACGCTCATCTGGATGACTCTCCCGTGATTTCGTCGTGATCCCGATCGAGGCTGATCCCGATCGGTCGGGGTCTCAATCGAAGGACTGACTCTTGGGCAGGCGCTTCTTCCATTCGCCCGCGGTCTGCAGCCAGCCGCCGCGTGGGTCGGTCTCGATCAGGACCGCCTGCGCGTAGTCCATCGTCAGTCCGGTCACCGTCCGGACGTCGAGAGTTCCGAGCTGGACGGCCGCATGCCGGAGGCAGCCGCCGTGGGCGACGAAGAGCCGAAGCACGTCGCGCGGATCCTCCTCGGGAATCGAGCGCAGGCTCGTCGCGATCCGGCTCGCCGCCCGCGCGCCAGCCATCATGAGCGACTCCGCTCCCGGGACCGGCAGCCGGAAATCGGATCTTCGCCGCCAATCCTCCGGCAGCGGTCCGACCCGCGGGTCCCGAGCGAGCTGGGACTCGATCTCGTCGAATCGGAGATTGGCGCAGCTGCCGAGACCGCGCTCGATCAGCTCGAGCCTCTCCTCCACCACGAAAGCCACGCCCGTCCGCGCCTCGAGCTCCTCGGCGAGCAGGGTCGCGGTCTCCCAGGCCCGGAGCAGCTGGGAGGCCTCGATCCGTGGATCGAGCTCGATACCCAGCTCCTCGCAATGACGCAGGATCGGCCCCGCCGCCTCGCGGGCCTGACGTCTCCCCCGTTCGCTGAGCGGCAGCGGGAGATGGGCGCTGGCGAGCTGCTCGGGGCGATCGAAATGGCCGTGTCGGACGAGTCCGGCGACGCGACGACCTCCTGGGCTTCGCTCGGTCTTCTTCATCGGGGCTCCTCGCTCGTCGTTCGCGGGTCCGAACCTGCTGCGTGGACCCGCTCCCCAGCGGCGCCGGTCGAGCCCGCGCCACCCGAGAGTATATCGACACGGGGCCCTGACTGCCTCGATCGACGGCCCGGGGCTCGTTCTTGACGGAATCGTGACGGAGCCGTGGATCCACGGCGAATGCCCTCGACAGACGGCCTCCCGTCTGCCACGCGCGCGAGGAGGACGTCGGAGAGACGTCTCGCGATCGCCAGAGGGACGAGACGGCGTCGAGCCGACCCCTGCCTAGGATGACCGAGCATGGGGGGTTCGAAAATGCGCATCGCCATCTTTACGGAAGTCTTCCTGCCGAAGATCGACGGCATCACCAATCGCCTGCGCCATACGCTCGACGAGCTGATCGCGCAGGGTCACGAGGTCCTCGTCTTCGGGCCCGAGCACGCCCAGGAGTCGTACCGGAGCGTACGGGTGATCCGGATCGGAGGTCTTCCCTTTCCGCCCTATCCCGAGCTCCAGATCTCCGCGCCCGACCCGCGCATCCTGCGCGACCTCGGACGGTTCGAGCCGGACGTGGTGCACGTCGTCGGACCGGCCTGTCTCGGCATCTGGGGAATCGCGGCGGCCCGGTTGCTGCGCATCCCGCTGGTCGCGTCCTATCACACCGACTATCCCGCCTATCTCCCCAAGCACGGGCTCGAGCTCGCGCGCCCGGCGATCTGGCCCCTGATCCGGACCCTGCATAACGCGGCTCAGGTCAACCTCTGTCCGTCCCGCTTCACTCGAGACGAGCTCGAGAGCCACGGCATCGAGCCCGTGGGACTCTGGCGCGGGGGCGTCGACACGGAGCGGTTCCATCCCGATGCGGCGACGCAGGCGATGCGACGGCGGCTGCTCGGCGGCAAGCGGGTCCAAAAGGGCCAATCGCTCGCGATCTACGTCGGGCGCGTCTCGCCCGAGAAGGACCTCGAGCTGCTCTTCGACATTCACGACGCGATCCCCGGACTGCATGTCGCCCTGGTCGGAGACGGACCCGACCGGGAGCGCCTCGAGGCCAAGGCGTCCGGACGGCGGATTCATTTCACGGGCTTCCTTCGCGGCGAAGAGCTCGCGGCGGCCTACGCGAGCGCCGACCTCTTCGTGATGCCCTCCTCGACCGAGACCCTGGGATTCGTGGTGCTCGAGGCGATGAGCGCCGGCATCCCGGCGGTCGCAGCGGCCGCCGGCGGGATCCCGGACCTCGTGAGCCACGGAGAGAACGGCCTCCTCTTCGATCCCGCGCGGCCCGAGGAGGCCATCGAGCACGTCCGGACGTTGATCCGGAGACCGACCCAGCGGGCGCATCTCGGTCTCCAGGCCAGGAAGTTCGCGGAGACGGGATCCTGGCACGAGGAGACCCGCCGACTCGTCCGCGAGTACAAGAAGGCGATCGTGCTCGCTGCCCAGACCGACCTGCTGAAGAAGCTGCGAAGGATGTGGCGTCTGGCCTGAGGACGGACGGCCCGGGCTCAAGACCGCCCGGCGAAGCGGCTCCCCCGTCGCCAGCCGGCCTGCTGGAGCCGTGCGTAGAGGTTCGGAGCCATCCCGAAGAGCAGCTTCAGCAGCTGGAAGGAGATCGGCTCGTCCCAGGTCCCGACCCAGCGATCGCTCTCGGCGAAGCGAGCCAGATGCGCCGCAACGCGTGCGCCTTCGGGCGCGCCTTCCACCCGCCGCGCCCGGATCCGTCGACCCCGATCGTTCAGCCGTCGGACCGGCGCCCACGCCAGCGGGCCCTGGATCGCTCCGGGCCGATAGAGCCGCAAGCGGACCTTCGGATTGTGCTCGAAGGCGATCGGCGCCACTCCGGTATAGAAATGATGCAGACCGATCTTGCTCGCGTGATAGACCGGCCCGAAGCAGGAAGGCGCGCCGTCGGCGATCGACCCGACCGCGATGACGTCGAGGCGTCGCGCACGCGGTCGGGCCGCGGCCTCGATCGCGACGAGCGAGGGGAAGAGCTGGTTGATCGAGACGACCTCGATCGTCGTCCGTGCGAGCGGCATGCCGCCCTCGCCGAGCTCCTCCTCGATCTGACCGGCAACGAGGAAGAGCAGGTCCGGGTCGAGATCGAGCAGCGCGCGGGCATCGGCGGCGTCGCGCTGCGCGTTGGCGACCCGCCGCGTGCAGGCCTCGCCCGCCTCGTCGGCCTCGCCCGGACGACGGCTCACACCGATCACCTCCGAGCCGGCCTCCCTGTAGTGGCGTCCGAGGCTCTCTCCGAGCGTGCCGGTGATTCCGGTGATCACCACGCGCGGGGTCACGCCAGACCCCGAAGCGCTTCTGGCCTGCATTCCGGGCCTCCTCCTTCCCGCCTCCCTTTGCCTCTCGACTCGCGAGGCGCGACGGCATCCGGTCCGATCGGCCGTGTCAGCCTCGCGGCCACACGCAGGGCATTGGCGACGATGGTGAGCGCCGGTCCGACACCGAGCGAGGTCGGCATGAAGCTTCCGTCGACGACGTGGACGTTGTCGCGGTCGTGGAGGCGACAATCGGCGTCGAGCACGGAATACCGGCGATCGCGACCGAAGCGGGCGGTCCCGACCTGATGCGCCAGATGCAATCGATCGCGGCTCGCCACATGGGCCACGACGACGGTCGCGCCCGAGGCGCGCATCCAGCGCGCCAGGCGTCGGCCCATCCAGCGTCCGCGCATCACGTCGTAGCGATCGAAGCGACGCCGGAGATCGATGCGGCCGCGAGCGGCGTCGTCCGGAGCGCGCCCGCCGGCGGCCACCCCATCCGCCCGGCCGCCGGATCCGCGCCTCAGGCGAACGCGATTCCCGGGCCGGGGCAGGTCCTCCACGGAGCCCGCCAGCAGGACGGCCCGTGAGGCGACCCAGCGAGCGAGACCGGCCGGCAGCGGACACGGCGCCTCCTGCCGAAGCGTCAGCGGACCGGGGATCGGCGCGAGCTGCGCGTATCCGAGCTTGTGGGGAAAGCCGGGAGCGCCGAGATAGAGCTCC
>CAYXLY010000003.1:0-26779 GCA_964466005.1 uncultured Spirochaetaceae bacterium
CATCTCCGACAAGATCACCTCGGTGCTCGAATACATCGACGAGATCCTGCTGCAGGGTCTGGTGGGCGATTCGATCTCGGTGGCGGTGCCGACGCTGATCTTCGACCTCGGCGGGTGGGCGGAGATGCTGCCCGCGCTCGAGGCCTATGCCCCCTCCGGCTCGGTCGCCTTCGAGGGACTGGGTGTCGAGCTGGTCGACGGCTTCCCGGTCGGCTTCGGAGGGCGGCTCCAGCTCCGGGGGGTCGGGCTGACCGTACCCGATGTCGGTCGCCTGCAGCTGCGGGGTCGGATCCTGGGAGAGGGCCGGGCGATCCGCTCGGAGGGGCTGAGGATGAAGATCGAGGGTCTGACGCTCGCGGTCGCCGGCCGCGTCGAAGATCCGCTGGATCAGGCCCGCTACGAGCTCGAGATCGACACCCTCGAGCCCGCCGACGTGAACGAGATCCTGAGCGCGCTCACGCAGACGCGGGACACGCTCTTCGGCGCCCTCGATCTCGACGGCCGGATCCAGGGCAGCGCCCGGGACGAGGCCGACTTCTACCGGAGCCTCGAGGGACGCTTCGCCTTCACGATCGGCAAGGAGTCCGGGGGGCGGCTGCGAGGCGTCTCGATCCTTCGGACCGTCCTCGATCAGATCCCGCTCCTCGGAGGCGCGGCGCGCCTCACCCAGCCCTTTCGAGGGGGACGCTCGGTCGACGACTACTTCAGCGAGGACTTCGAGATCATCGAGGGCGACTTCACGATGGGCTCGGGACGCGTGGAGGCGCGCGCCCTGCGGCTCGCCTACGAGGGCTACGAGGCGCGCCTCTCCGGGCCCCTGGAGCTGGAGGATCTCTCGATCGACATGACCGGAGAGGTCCTGCTGAAGGGGGATCTGGTCTCCGCCCTCGCCGGTCTGGCCGGGGGCGCGATGGCGGATCGCAAGCCGATCCGGATTCCGCTGGCGCGCGTGACGAAGACGCTGTCCGATCCGAAGGTCGAGATGACGGCGGAGACGCTCGCGGCCGTCCCGAAGCTGCTCTTCCAGGCCACGGGGCTCGATACGCTCACGATCGGCGTCGGCAAGGCGCTCGGCCGTGCGCTGCGCGGAGCGCGCGAGGACGATTGACCCGTGCGGGCCCTCGGACGAGGCAACTGAAGAGCAGACGCCGCGCAAGCGCTCCTCGGGTCGCGTTCCCCGGAGATCCGGGAGCGAGCCGCCCAGGGCCGGGGGCTTGGACCGACGGGCTCCCGAGGGCTCGAGGCCGGCGGTCTTCCGTGCGTCGCGTTCAAGGCGTTCAGCCTCTCCCGCTGGAGACCGATAGGGATCCACTGGGAGTCATTCATGTCCGCCACCATTCTATGCGTGCAGGGCGATCGCGAGATCGGCGATCTCTACGTCGAGGCCCTCGAGGCCGAGGGCCTTGCGACGATCTCGGCCCGCGACGGGGGACAGGCGCTCGAGATCCTGCGGCGGGAGGGTCCGGACTTCATCGTGCTCGACGTCGATCTGCCTCGACAGGATGGCTTCGAGATCCTCGCCGAGCTGCGCACGATGCCCGGCCGGGAGACGCTGCCCGTCCTGCTGCTCAGCGAGGACGAGCCGACCCCGGAGCTCGCCGAGCGCGCCCGCAGCCTGGGTGCGATCGGTGTCGGTCCGTCGCCGATCGCGCCGGACCGTCTGCTGGCCTGGGTCTCGGGCGCGATCGAGACCAAGGCCGAGGGGATGGGAGCCCGAGCGCCCGAGCCCTCGCTCCCCAGCGAGGGGCGGCTGCGCGACATCCCCTTCCCGGAGCTGCTGCATCGGCTCCATCGCGCGCAGCTCGACGGCGTCGTGCTGCTCGAGCACGGGAAGAAGAAGAAGGCCATCGAGCTGCGGGGCGGCTGGCCCGTCTCGATCAAGTCCAATCTCGTGTCGGAATGTCTCGGCGCCTACCTCGTCGCGCAGGGGCGCTGCAGTCAGGCACAGCTCGATCAGTCGCTCGAACGGATGAGAGCCGGCGAGGGGCTCCAGGGGCAGATCCTCGTAGCGATGGAGGTCCTGGAAGAGGCAGAGGTCGGCGCGGTGGTGCGCGATCACGCGCTCGCGAAGGTCTACGAGATCTTCGGCTGGCGCGATGGGCAGTTCAGCATCCGGCCTCGCGCGAAGATCCAGCGCGGCACGAGCATGGGATTCGACGAGCATCCCTCGAAGCTGATCCTCGAGGGCGTACGGCGCCAGACGCCCCTGCGTCTGATCGAGCGGTGCTTCGAGCGCAACGCCGGCGACCTCCTGCGGGTCGAGACCGACCCCCTGGCGACCGGTCTCGACTCGATGGCGCTTGCCGCCGCGGAGCTCGACTGGATCCGCAGCCTCGACGGCTCGACCCGGGTGAGCGCCCTTCTGGAGGCGCCCGAGACCGTGCGGCGGCTCTCCTACGCGTTGCTCGCCGCCGGGGTGCTTCGGCTGGCGGGGGCGGGGGGGCGCGGACGGAGCGGGGGCGGCCCGGCGACGACGATCCCCGACACGACCCCCGACGGGTCCCCTCCCGCGAGCTCCTTCGACTCCGCCGACGAGGAGCGCATCCGAGGCGAGCTCACCCGGCTCGCCAATCGACTCGAGGGACAGGACCCCTACGGTGTGCTCGATGTCTCGTCGGGCGCGACCGACGAGGAGATCCGGAACGCCTATGCCGCGCTCGCCAAGCAGGCGCATCCGGATTGCTTCCACGGCTCGAGCAGCTCGGTCCGTCAGCTCGCCGCCCAGGTCTTCGATCGCATCAGCCAGGCCTACGGGGAGATCGCGACCGCCGAGGCGCGGGCCGCTCACGCGAAGACCGTCTCCCTGGGGCATCGTGTCGCGGAGGTTCGTGACGAGGGGCGGCGGGCGCTGGAGGCGGAGACCGAGTTCCAGCGGGGCGAGGCCCGGATGGCATCCCGGGACTACGAGAGCGCGCTGCTCTGCTTCGGACGGGCGATCGAGCATTTCCCGAGCGAGGGCGAGTATCGCTCCCACTACGGCTGGTGCCTCTACCTCTGCCACCCCGACAACGACGTGATTCTGGAGGAGGCGCTCGAGCATTGCCGTGAGGGGGTCAGGCTGGCAAAGGACCGGGAGAAGCCCTATCTCATGCTGGGTCGGCTGTACAAGGCGATGGGCAAGCCGGGCGCCGCCCGCAAGATGTTCACGCGGGCCGTCCAGATCAAGCCGCAGTGTGTCGAGGCGATGCGCGAGCTGCGGATCATGAACATGCGTCGCGAAAAAGACAAGGGCGTATTGAAGCGGTTCTTCAAGCGCTAGCGCGGCTGGCTCCGTTCGTGCGCCCGCACGCATCGGGTCGCCGACGAACCTGCGAGAGGCCGTGTCCGAGATGGGAAACAATGCCGCCAAGGGCGTGACGGGCGAAGAAATCTGGCTGGACGGCAAGTTCGTCAAGTGGTCGGACGCCAACGTCCACATCCTCACCCACACCCTCCACTATGGGCTGGGCGTCTTCGAAGGCATCCGATGCTATGCGGGCGACGACGGTCGCTCCGCGGTCTTCCGGCTCCAGGAGCACGTCCGCCGCCTCTTCGACTCGGCCCGGATCAACCTGATGGAGATCCCCTTCTCGCGGGACGAGATCGAGGAGGCCACCCTCGAGTCCCTTCGCCGGAATCGCCTGACCCAGGGCTACATCCGGCCCCTCGCCTTCATCGGTGACGGCGCGATGGGCCTGCATCCCGGCGACAATCCGGTGCGCGTGGCCGTGATCGCGTGGGAGTGGGGCAAGTACCTGGGAGACGAAGGCATCGTGAAGGGCATCCGCGCGAAGGTCTCGACCTTCGCTCGGCATCACGTGAACGCCAAGATGACCAACGGCAAGACCTGCGGCGACTACGTGAACTCGATCCTCGCCAAGCGCGAGGCGCTCCTCGACGGATTCGACGAGGCGATCATGCTGGACACGCAGGGGCTGGTCTCCGAGTGCACGGGCGAGAACATCTTCGTGGTCCGGGACGGTCGGATCCGGACGCCGCCCCTCCACAGCATCCTGGACGGCATCACGCGATCCTCCATGATCGAGGTCGCCCGGGATCGGGGCTTCGTCGTCGAGGAGGCGCTGCTGACCCGCGACGACCTCTACGTGGCCGACGAGATCTTCCTCACCGGCACGGCCGCCGAGGTGACGCCCATCCGCGAGGTCGATCATCGGAAGATCGGCGAGGGGCTGCGGGGGCCGGTGACCGAGGAGCTGCAGGCGGCCTACTTCGACGTCGTGGCGGGACGGGACGCGCGCTACGACCGCTGGAGGACCTTCGTCTAGCAGCCTGCCGCAAGGAGCTCCCGGAGGCATCTCCGCGGCTCCATGGGAGCCGATTGCCGATCGATGAGGGCGCCCTGCCGGTGGAGCGATGAGACGCCCTCCCGGAATCCGATACTCTCCGCCGTCATGCAGAAGAGAGACGAAGGCGAGCGGGGCGGACGGAGTCAGGACGACGGTCGAGGGACAGGGGGCGCCGGATCCGACCGCAGGATGACGCGCCGGGACGTGCTGCGGACGGGCGCGCTCGGGCTCGCGGCGGGCGTCGGCAGCGCGAGCGTCTGGGGCTGCGGCCCGTGGGCGCCTCGGATCCACGCGGCGCCCGGCCGAAGCGGAGGCGGGCTGAGCCTCGACGAGTACATGGATCACGACGGACTCGCGCTCGCCGAGCGCGTCCGGCGCCGGGAGGTCACGGCGCGCGAGCTGCTCGGGCTCGCGGTCGAGAGGATGGAGCGCGTGAACGGCCTGCTGAACGCGGTCGTCCTCACGCATCTCGATCGGGCCGAGTCGCGAAGCGCCGCCTTCGACGAGCAAGCGTCCGTCGGATCGCCCTTCGCGGGCGTACCCTTCCTGCTGAAGGATCTCCATCTCCAGCTCGCCGGCACGCGGACGACGAACGGATCGCGTCTGTTCGCCGAACGCGTGGCCGAGCGCTCGAGCACGCTCGTCGGGCTCTACGAGAAGGCAGGGCTCGTCGTCTTCGGCAAGACGGCCAGCCCCGAGCTCGGCCTGCTCCCCACGACCGAGTCGGCGCTCCACGGAGCGACCCGCAATCCCTGGGACCCCGAGCGCACCCCGGGCGGCTCCTCGGGCGGCAGCGCGGCGGCGGTGGCCGCCGGGATCGTGCCGCTGGCGAACGCGAGCGACGGGGGAGGCTCGATCCGCATCCCGGCCTCTTGCTGTGGCCTCTTCGGGATGAAGCCCTCCCGCGGCCGCACGCCGCTGGGGCCCTCGCGAGGCGAGGGATGGAACGGGCTCACGCACGTCCATGCCGTGACCCGCAGCGTGCGGGACAGCGCGGCGCTGCTCGACGCGACGGCCGTCCGGGAGCCCGGCAGCACGCATCTCGCGCCGCGACCGGATCGTCCCTTCCTCGAGGAGGTCGGTCGCGAGCCCGGTCGTCTGCGAATTGCCCTGCTGCGCGTCCCGATCGGAGGCGACGAGATCGATCCCGTCTGTCAGGCCGCCGTCGAGGACGCCGCGCGGCTGGCGGAGTCCCTCGGTCACGAGGTCGAGGAGGCCGTCCCGAGGCTGCCCTCGATGGCCTTCCTTCAGGACGCGCTCAATGCCTCGACCCAGCCCGGCGTGGCGCGCGCGGTCGACGAGCGGCTCGCGGAGCTCGGTCGGCCGCTGGCCCCAGACGAGCTCGAGCCCTTCACGCTCGAGATGGTCGAGGCCGGCCGTCGCTTCGACGCCCGGGCGGGGATCCGGGCGCGGGAGACCTTCTATCGGATCGGTCGGGAGATGGCGGCCTTCCACGAGCGCTTCGACGTCGTGCTCTGCTCGACCCTGGGACAGCCGCCCATCGAGGTCGGCCGACTGACGCTCCAGGATCCGGAGGCGGTGGCTCGGTTGGCCCCCCGCTTCACGCCCTTCACCTTCCTGTTCAACGTGACGGGACAGCCTTCGATGTCGGTTCCTCTCTACTGGACCGAAGACGGCCTTCCGATCGGGACGATGTGGTCCGGCCGCTATGGGGACGAGGCGACCCTCTTCCGACTCGCCGCTCAGCTCGAGACCGCGCGTCCCTGGTGGAGTCGCCGGCCCGAGAGGGCCGAGGAGCCCGCTCCGTCCCGCATCGGGCGCGCAGGCCGGGCGTCGCCGGTCGCAGGAAGGAGCCGGGCATGAAGACGCGGCGCGAGACGATCGATCCCTTCGCACCGGCGCGGCTCGGGCCGGTCGAGCTCCGCAACCGCATCCTGAAGGCGGCGACCTTCGAGGGCATGACCGGCGACCAGACCGTGAGTGATCGTCTGATCGCCTTCCATCGGAAGATGGCCCGGGGCGGGGTCGGCCTCACGACGGTGGCCTTCTGTGCCGTCTCGCCCGAGGGCGCTGGGACCCCGAACGAGCTGATCCTGCGGGACGAGATCGTGCCCGGACTCCGCCGACTCTCGGAGGCCGTCCATGCCGAGGGCGCCGCCGTCTCCGCGCAGATCGGACATGCGGGGGCCGTCGCGGCCTCGGCAGGCCTTCGCGCCACGGCGCCCTCGCCGATCTTCAGCCCCCTCGCCATGAAGCGAGCCCGCGCGGCGACGGCCTCGGACATCCGGCGCATCATCGACGACTTCGCCGCAGGAGCGAGGCGACTTCGAGAGGGCGGCTTCGACGCCGTCGAGATCCATCTCGGCCACGGCTATCTGCCGAGCGCGTTCCTCTCGCCGCAGCTCAACCGGCGCACGGACGACTGGGGCGGGTCGCTCGAGAACCGCGCGCGCTTCGCCCGCGAGATCGTGAAGGTCGTCCGGGAGACCGTGGGCGACCGGATGGCGGTCCTCGCGAAGCTCAACATGACCGACGGTGTGCCGCGCGGACTCTGGCTGGACGAGAGCGTCGAGGTCGCCCGGATGCTCGAGTCCGACGGCGCGCTCGACGCCCTCGAGCTGACCGGAGGCAGCTCGCTCCAGAATCCCATGTATCTCTTTCGCGGGGAGGCTCCGATCCACGAGATGGCGGCCTCGATGCCCCGGGCCGTGGCGCTCGGGCTGAAGCTCTTCGGGCGCTTCTTCTTCCGGTCCTACCCCTTCGAGGAAGGCTATTTCCGCTCCCATGCGCGCCAGTTCCGCGCTGCGCTCGACCTGCCCCTCGTCCTGCTCGGCGGCATCAACCGTCGGGAGACGATCGATCAGGCGATGGCCGAGGGCTTCGAGTTCGTGGCCCTCGGGCGCGGGCTGCTGCGTGATCCGGACCTCGTGAAGAAGATGGCGGAGGGCGAGACCGACGCCTCGCTCTGCGTCCATTGCAACAAGTGCATGGCCACGATCTACGCCGGCACCCACTGCGTGCTGGTCGAAGAGGCACTCCGCGCCTGAGTCGGGCTCCCGTGCACCGCGAGGCGCGGATGCACGGGAGCCCGAAGGCCACGCGATGCCGCGACGCCGCCTAGAACCGCACGCGCAGCCCGAAGCGGATGTCGCGGCCCGGCAAGAGCACCTCCTCCTTGTTGAAGGCGAGGTGGTTCCGTCCGCGGACGTCGGTCAGGTTGCGGGCGACGACCGTGAACTCGGTCGGGATCCGGTCTTCGAGCAGGCCGATGCGGTAGGCGAGCGAGGCATTCAGATAGGTGAAGCTCGACGTCGGGCGCTCGAAGGCGCTCACGTCTTCCTGGGACTCCGTTCGCAGGAAGCCCACGCGGGCATCGAAGACCTGGGAGCGGTAGAAGAGGCCGCCGCCCCATCGGATCGGCGTGATCCGGGGCAGGTCCCGATCGGCGCCGTCCAGGAATCGAGCGCGTACGAAGTCGAAGCGCCCGTCGACACCCACCTGGCCGCCGAGGAGATCGAAGAGGTCGAGCTCGCCCGAGATCTCGGTCCCGTAGAAGACGGCGTCCCGGGCGCGATAGGCGAGCTCGTCGAGGCCGTCCGGGTCGCCGGGGGCCGGGTCGCCTTCCTCGTCGACGACGTTTCCCGTGAAGGCCCCGAAGATGAAGTCGTCGTAGCGGGTGACGAAGGCGGACCACTCGATGCGGCCCCGGGAGCCCTTCGCCTCGACGCGGAGGTCGGTCGCGTACGAGGTCTCCTCGTCGAGATCCGGATCGCCGATCTCGAAGGTCTGGGTCGCCTCGTGTGCGCCCCGGGCGAGCAGCTCGACCTGGGACGGAGCCCGCTGGCTCACGGCGCCGTTCAGACCGACGGTCAGCCACGGAAGCGGCCGCGCCACCAGCCCGAGCGCGCCGCTGAGCGGGACGAAGTCCTCGTCGCGCCGCGCTCCGGTGATGTCGCGGCCCTCGACGCGGGTATGCTCGACCCGCAACCCGATCTCCCCGGTGAGGCCCTGCAGGAGCTGCCTCTCCTCGAAGAGATAGACCGCCGCCGTCGTGGTCTCGGCCGGTGCGAGGAACTCGGCCGCCTCGCCCTCGCCGCGGAAGTCCCTCGTCCGCGCCTGCACTCCGAGGGCGCCGACGAAGCCCATCACCGGCTCGTGGAGCATCTCGAGCCGTCCCTCGAACTCCTCGTTGCGATAGGTCTGGCCGACCTCGCCGTCGGCGATCTCGTCGTGCTGGTAGTCCGAGTAGACGCCGCGGATGCGGATCTCACGGATGCCCTGGATCGGCTCGAAGAGGTCGCCTTCGAAGCGGAAGCGATCCGATCCCATCTCGATGTCGACGCTCTTGTCCTCCTCGGGGATGCCGTAATCGTTCTCGATGCGGGAGTAGGAGACTCCGAGCCGGCCGCGCTCGTCGATCCAGGCGCCGCCGATCGAGCCGTTGAAGGCCTCGAGCCGCGTGCCGGACTGGACGTGCGGCGTCTCGTCGTTCGGAATCGAGTAGTCGTTGGCGCGTCGCAGGGAGCCGTCGGCATGCCACGCGATCGACCCCAGCCGCCCTTCGAGGCTCGCGGCGAGGTCGCGTTGATTGGCGACCAGTCCGATCCCTCCGAAGACCTCGCCCGTGATCGGCTCGTCGGGCAGGCGATCCGGCACGCGGTTGGTGATCAGGTTGATCACGCCGGCCGAGGCGCCGCCGCCGTAGCGGAGCGTCGCGGGCCCACGCAGGACCTCGACGCGTCGGGCCGCGAGGGGGTTGACCGGCACGGCGTGGTCGGGGCTCTCCCGCGAGACGCCCTGGGTCCGGAGGCCGTCCTCGAGGACCTCGGTCCGAAAGGCGTCCTGGCCGCGGATCACCGGCCGGCTGGCCCCGGCAGAGAAGCCGCTGGTGGCGATGCCGGGCACGAAGGAGAGGGACTCGCCGAGCGTCGAGCCGAGATTCCGGAGCAGCTCGTCCCGATCGACCCGCTCGACGGGCACCGCGATCTCGTCGCGATCGTGCACCAGGGGCGAGCCGGTGACGACGATCGTCTCCGTCGGCTCGTGCTCGGGATGCGCGTGCTCGTGGGCATGCTCCCCGGTCTCCTCCTCGGCGCGTGGGGCGCTCGCGGAGAGCAGACAGAGGGCGAGGCAGAGAACGAGCAGGACAGGGAAAGCGGACGGATCAGAGAGGCCGAGGCTCGCTCGCGGAGCCCGGATCTCGACGGGGACCGGTTTTCGGTCTCGGGTTCGGATGAGAAGGTCGGGCTTCCAGCCGGTCATGGACGGATTCCTTTCGCCGCGCAGTCTCCGAGCGGAGGCATCGCGGTCGATCGATTCGAGAAGAGATGGCGGAGTCCGCGGCGAGACGTGTCGCGACCGTGGCCGGCCGGACCGAGCGCGCTCGACGTCAGGGACTCGGGCTCCGGGGGCCGCTACGGAGCGGCTCAGAGGGCGGCGGTGTCCGGGGGGCCACGCGCGGGATGGAGGGACGCGAAGAGGCGGGCGTGGAGGTTCTCGGCGATCCGATGGGGCAGCCGCGCCGGATCCGTCTCCGGGACGATCGCTCCGGCGCGCGGGCGATCGATCGGATGATCCTCGACCGATCGACAGAGACCGCAGGGATGGGTCTCGACGGCGAGCTGGGCGGAATGCTCCTCGTGATGGACGTCGGGGGCGATCGTCGGGCCGAGGGGCTGGAGCGCGTCGGCGATCGCATGGATTTCTTCGGGCTCGCCTCGTCCGCCCGGATACGCCTCGCCGAGATGGACATGCGGGGTCGAGGCCCAGAGGATCAGCCCGAGGGCGAGCCAGGCGATCGATCGCAGGAGCTGCGGGGCGGGGCGCCTCATGCCGCAGGCTGGTAGCACGTCCGCTCCAGAGATCGCAAGCACGAGCTCCCCGGAGCTCGACCGCCGCCCTCCAGCTCGAGCTTCCGACGCCGGTGGAGGGGATGAAGACCGAGAAGCCTCAATCGCGTCGGGGCAGCTCGATCCGCGGGCTCTCGGGATCGGGGCGGTAGAGCACGACGGTATGCCCGACCACGCCGCAGAGAGCGGCCGAGGTCGACTCGGCGAGTCGACGCGCGGTCTCCTTCTTGTCCTCGGGCTGGCGCAGCCGCACCTTCACCAGCTCGTGCGCCGCGAGCGCCTCGTCGAGAGCCCGCAGCAGGGCGTCGCTCAGGCCGCCTTCGCCGACGAAGACGATCGGTCGAAGGGCGTGGGCGAGCCCTCGGAGATGACGGCGCTGGGCCCCGTCGAGCTCGGGCGGGGGCGGGCGTTCGGGGCGGCTGGGCGATTCGGGGGACACGGGGCCTCTCTTCTACTCCTGCACTCTCTGTTCGGATTCGACTGCTCGGATTCGACTGCTCGGATTCGACTGCCAATCCACAGCTCCGCACTTCACTCCCCACTCCACCCGCACCCCATCCGCACTCCAGCGGCTCGCCTTCCGGCGCGTCTGCCGGCTCGATCTTCCGGCTGGGTGCAGGCGTGCTTCCGGCGCCGCGCCGGTCGGGCGATGCGAAGTCGACGGGGACCGTAGCCCAGCTCGCGCGGCGGGCCGCATGCACGGGGATGGACGGTCTGGACGAGTCGGGACGGGACGGCGCGGATCGGATCGCCGGGAGCGACGAAGAGGGAGCGGGTCGCTGGGGCGGACGACCATCGGGCTCAGGCTGTCGCGTCCGCCGGCCGATATCCGGAGGCGATGGCCCAGAAGAAGCCGATCCCGTTGGTCGGGCGCCTGGCGATGCAGCTCGAGATGCTGACCTCGGAAGAGGTCGAGCGAGCGATGGCCCAGAGCGCCTCCTCAGGCAACCCGCGTCTTGCGCAGATCTTCCTGCAGATGGGGCTTCTCGACCGCGATCAGGTCCTGAAGCTGCAGAAGGTCCAGCGGCAGCTCGTCGAGAAGCATCGAGCCCGTCAGGCCGAAGCGCCCGATCGGGCGGTCCTCGGTCGCGTCGGGGGCGATGCTCGCAGCGGGACGAGGCCTCCCGCGCGAGACGCCCGGGCCGTCTCGGCTGCCGAGGTCCGGGACGGTGAAGACATCCACCGGGAGGCCGCGCACGCGGCGCAGACCGCGGCGCCTCTGAGCGCCCGGGACGTGGAGGACCCCGCAGCCGCAGGCGGGGCCCCGCCGTCTTCGGCCGGCGCATCGCCTTCGGGAGTGGGCCCGGCGTCCTCGCCGGAGGGTCTGTCCGAGGGCAGTGAGGCTTCGACCTCGCCCCCTTCCGCTTCGCCGGCTGCGTCCCCGTCCGCCCCCGACGCTGCGAGCGTCCCCGCGATGGAGTCTTCGGACCCGCCCCCGCCGCTGGCCGCTCGGGAGAGCGAGAGCGAGGAGTCCTCGCTCGAGCTGCCCGTTCCGGAGCCGGCCAGAGAGGATCGGGCGCGGCTCGAGTCGATCCTGGCGGCCGGCGTGCGGGATCAGGCATCAGACATCCATCTCCATGCAGGTGCTCCCTTGAAGCGGCGCATCCATGGTGAGCTCCTCGTCCACGACGAGACGGCGACGGCCGACGAGGTCGAGCGGATGGTGGCGGCCGCGCTCTCGCCGGATCAACGTCGCGTGCTCGGCCACGAGGGGGAGATCGACTTCTGTCTCGAGCTTCCGGGCATCGGGCGCTTCCGGGCGAACGCCTATCGCCAGCAGCGGGGCCTCGACGTCGTCTTCCGGTCGATCCCCAGCGAGCCGCCGACCCTGGAGTCCCTCGGACTCCCGCCGGAGCTCGCGAAGTACACGAACTATCATCAGGGGATGGTCCTCGTGACGGGGCCGGCCGGCTGTGGCAAATCCTCGACGTTGGCAGCGCTCGTCGATCACATCAATCGGACGCGCGACGAACACATCCTCACGATCGAAGATCCGATCGAGGTCCTCCATCCCTCCAGGCGATGCCTCGTGAATCAGCGACATGCGGGGCACCACACGGCGAGCTTCTCCCGGGCCCTGCGAGGGGCCCTGCGCGAGGATCCCGACATCATCGTGATCGGTGAGCTGCGCGACCTCGAGACGATCAGCCTCGCGATGACCGCGGCGGAGACCGGACATTTCGTGCTGGCGAGCCTGCATACGGCGAACGCGGTGCGGACGGTGAACCGCATGATCGGGGCCTTTCCGTCGAACGAGCAGGATCAGGTCCGGGCGATGCTCAGCGAGTCGTTGAAGGCGGTGATCTCCCAGCGGCTCGTGCCGACCGCCGACGGTCTCGGGCGGGTGGCCGCGCTCGAGCTGCTCGTGATCAATCGCGCCATCGGCAACCTGATCCGGGACGAGAAGACCGTCCAGATCCGCTCCTCGATGCAGACCGGGCGATCGCACGGGATGTACCTGCTCGAGCAGTCCCTGAACGAGCTCGTGGCGGCGGGTCGCATCACTCGGGACGTCGCGCTGGAGCTCGCCGAGGAAGAGAAGCTGATCACCGCGGGTGCCTGAAATGGCCGGTGCCCGAGCGTCGGCGCCGGCCTCGAAGAGCCGAGGAGTCCACGTGGCCCGAATCGATTCCCTCCTGGTCCATCTGAAGTCGAACGACGGCTCCGACCTCCATCTGGTCGCCGGCCAGCCGCCGCGCTTCCGAGCGAAGGGGCGGATCCAGGCGATGGAGGGAGAGGCCGCGCTCTCCGACGCGGACCTGCGGGAGATCCTTCACGAGGTCGCTCCGCCGAAGGGATGGCACGAGTATCTCACGACGGGGGATCTCGACTTCGCGTTCAGCCTCGAGGGCGTCGCCCGCTTTCGCGCCAACTACTTCGTCCAGCAGAGCGGGGCGGCCGCCGTCTTCCGGATCATTCCGGAGGAGATCATCTCCATGGAGGACCTGAACCTTCCCCGGGCCATCTGCGATCTCGCCGACCTGAAGCAGGGGCTGGTGCTCGTGACGGGGCCCACCGGGTCGGGCAAGTCGACCACGCTCGCCTCGATCATCGACAAGATCAACAAGACGAGCTCCCGTCACATCGTGACGATCGAGGATCCGGTCGAGTTCGTCCATCAGAACCGCAACGCCCTCTTCTCGCATCGCGAGGTGGGATTGCATACGCAGGGCTTCGGCCCGGCCCTGCGCTCGGCCATCCGGCAGGATGCCGACGTGATCCTCGTCGGAGAGATGCGCGAGCAGGAGACGATCAGCCTGGCGATCACGGCGGCCGAGATGGGCATGCTCGTCTTCGGCACGCTGCATACGAACAATGCCGCCAAGACCATCGACCGGATCATCGATGCCTTTCCCGCCGAAGAGCAGAACATGGTGCGGCTCTCTCTCTCCGAGTCGCTCGCGGGCATCGTGTCGCAGCTGCTCCTGCCGCGTGCCGACAAGGGCGGCCGCATCGCGGCGAACGAGATCCTGCTGAAGACGGCCGGCCTGCCGAACGTGATCCGCGACGGCAACGGCCAGATGCTGAACTCGATCATCCAGTCGGGCCGGAGCCAGGGCATGCAGGCCATGGACGACGTGCTCTTCGCCTACGCGAAGGACGGGCGGGTCTCGCCCCGGGATGCCTACATGAAGGCGCTCGACAAGGCCCGCTTCGAGCCGCTGCTGGCGGACGCCGAGCCGGCCTGAGTCCGCCCGGCCCGCTCCGAGCGGGCCTCGTCACGAGCCCGCCCGCCTGCTCTCCGTCCGCCTGCGCGCGCCCGATGGCCCGAGAGTCCTCTCTCGGCGCTGTCTGAGGACGGCTGCCCGCCGCCCGTCGCCCTCTGCCCGATCGTGGGCGCTCTCGCGGGAGCGCTCGAGAGCGCCTGGCGAGCGGGGGCCCGTCGGGAGGCGGCCGCCGCGCCGCTCGCGGCGCTTGAGGTCGGGCCGGTCGGCGTGCGAGAATGCCGGAGGGGGGTGTGGAGGCTGGACGCCGAGGCCGAAGGGGCTCCACCATGAAGTCGTCTGCCGTGAATGCTGCTGCTGCTCTGCTCTCTCTTCCGACTCTTTCGAGTCTTCCCACGCCTCCGATCGCGTCGATCCGTCGCGCCGCCCGGATCGGGCTCGTGGCGCTGGCGATGCTGCCGATGGCCGGCGCCGCGACGGCGCTCGACGGCATCGACCTCAGCCGGGGGATTCTGCAGCGGGAGGCCGCCGTGCCCGGCGCCGAGACCACCGGCTGTCCGATGCTGATCGAGATCAAGTACCCCTTCCTGCGCTGCCCCGACGGCCAGATCGGCCTGGCGGAGGGCGACGATACCTGGGAGAACAGCCGCCAGATTCCGCGGCAGGGCGAGTGGAACGAAGGCCATGGAGCCTGGGGTCCTGGGCCGGGTCGCGACTGAGCGCGAGGCCGGCCGCCGAGCCCGGCGCCTTCAGGGCGTGTCGCGCTCGCTATTCTGCCTCTCGGTCTTCAGGGAGGAAGGGGCAGCATGTCGAAGCGGGACGCACCGGCGACCCACCGCAACCGGGAGCCGATCCTCGAGGCTCTCGCGCGCTGGCTCGAGGGGCCGGCGCGCGTGCTCGAGATCGCGAGCGGAACCGGGCAGCACGCGGTCTTCTTCGCGAGGCATCTGCCCCGGGTTCGATGGCAGCCGTCGGAGGCCGATCCGGCCGGGCTCGCCTCGATCGCCGCCTGGATCGACGAGAGCGCCCTGGAGAACGTGGCCCCGCCCCTGGCGCTCGACGTCCGAGACGAGGTCTGGCCGGTGGAGCCGGGGCTCGACGCGATCTTCAACGCGAACCTGATCCACATCGCGCCCTGGGAGGTGACCCTCGCGCTGCTCGCCGGAGCCGGGCGGGTCCTGCGCGATCGAGGACTGCTCTTGCTCTACGGGCCCTTCCGGGTCGGAGGCGAGCATACGGCCCCGAGCAACGCGGCCTTCGACGCCGATCTGCGGCGGCGCGATCCGAGCTGGGGCGTGCGCGACCGGGAGGCGGTCGAGGCGGCCGCGAGGGAGCGGGGGCTGCGGAAGATCGCGGACGAGAGCCTGCCCGCGAACAACCGTCTGCTCGTCTTCCGGCTCGAGGGCTCCGAGGCCGGGTAGCCCTGCCTTCCGGAGCCCTGGCCCGGGGACCCTGGCCAGGCGCCCGGCTCAGCTCGCCCCCCGTTCCTCGTCCCGCTGCGCCCAGGAGCGCAGGATCGAGCCTTCCGTCCGCCACATGTAGCAGCTGTTCGCGTTGCCCCCGATGTTGGCGACGGCGGGAGCCTCGGTGGCTCCCCCTTCGGGCTCGCGCGCCTTCTGCTCGAAGTGGGCGTCCATCAGGGCCGCCATGACCTGGATGAAGCCCGGGGCCAGCTGCAGCAGGACGTCGCGCAGGGGGCGAGCCAGCGGATCGCCCTCGACGAGAGCGAAGATCCGCCGCGCCAGACCCGGAATCAGGGGGACGCCGACGAGAGGGGCCAGGCGCGCGTCGTGGCGGGTCCAGGCCGCGCGGCCGACGGTCTCCGGCGTGCGGCTGCGCTCGCCCGCCGTGAGCGTCTCGATCTGGAATCGCTTCCGATCGATGCGCGCCTGGAGCTTGATCTCGTGGGAGAGGGCCAGGCGTTCGAGCACGGGCTCTCGAGGGCCGATGGGACGCGAGTGGGTGTCGGCGAGCTGGACCGCCACGTCGATCGTGCGATCGTCGCGCTCGTGACCGTCCAGGAAGAGGCTTCGACGGAAGAAGCGCTCCTCGGGGCGGGGCGAGCGGCCCTCCCGCTCCACGCGCGCCCGCTCGAGCGCCGCCGCGCGCGGAATCGTCGACGCCATCAGCTGGAAGAGCGTCAGCAGATGCGAGCAGCCGCGCGGACCGCCGAAGACCGCACCGAGTCGGCCGCCGAAATCCTCGTCGAGCTTCTCCCCGGTCAGGTCCAGCAGCCGCGGCGCGGGATCGCGACAGCATTCCCCTCCGGTCTCGGGCGAGGCCTCGATCGCGACGAAGGGCTGGGCGACGCGGATCTCGAGGATCTCGAGGCTCCCGGGGTCGAGCTCGAGCTCGATGTTCATCGAGTGGATGATGCCCGAGGGCTGGAGATCGTACGTCGACGGCACGAAGCCGTTCTTGCGCAGATCGATCACGTCGCCCCGGGCGAGCCATCGATCCGATCGCAGCGGCGAGAGCGCGACCGAGAGCGAGCGCGTGTGGAGGGGCATTCCCTGGATGGCGAGCAACGTCAAGGAGCTCCTCGTCCTCAGCCGTGCTGATAGGTCGTGTGCTGGGGACGTCCGCGCAGGATGTTCTGGGCGCCCCAGTTCGTGACCTTCTTGAAGGCGTCCGAAGCCACGAAATCCTGGAAGGCCTCCTCGCTCTCCCAACGCGAGACGATCAGGTAGACCGGCTCGTCGTCTCCGATCTCGCGGTAGATCGAGGAGGCGTCATGGCCTTCGATCCCGCCCATCGTCTCGACGACCTTCTTGCAGGCGTCCTCGAAGATCTGCTCCTTGCCGGGAATGACGAAGTAGTTCATGCCGATCGTGACCAACGTGGGGCTCCTTCCGGATTGAGGCGGCGACGAGGATAGCGGGATGCGCCCACTCTGGTCGCTCTCCCGGTCGACCGCCTCGACCGCCTCGACCGCCGAGGGTTGCTTCGGGTCGCTCACGCTGCCCCGGCGGGGATGTCGGTCTGGAGGAGGATCTCACGGGTCGCGCCTCGCGCAGGGCTGCCTCCGACGGGGTCGGCGTGGGCTCGAAGGCCGAGCGAGCGCACGGGGCATCCCCGGAGCCGGGTGCCGGATCTCGATGACAGTGCAGTATCCTGACTGCATGCAGCGGTCGCTCGGGGCCTGCGAGAGCCGCCCTCAGGCTGCCGAGCCGCGCTCTCTCGCGGGCACGATGCTTGCTCATGCCCGTCCGTGAGGATGGACGGACGAATGGGCAGCGGCGTATCGGCATGGCCGGATCACCGGGAGCGGATCACCGGGAGAGAGCAGGGCAGATGACCTGGGCAGGGGCCGAACGAGCGTATCGACGAAGCTGCCGGAGTGGGTGGATCATGGACGGATCCGGACATCGGAGCCTGGACCGGGCCCTCGGCGGCGCGCCTCGAGACGGGGGCCCGATCGGCGAGGGGGAGCCTCGGCTCGAGCCGGTCCGGCCTGCGCGGTCCGGTCGCAGGCCGTCGGGCCGACGACGTCGCCGGACGCGTCGGCCGCTCGACCCGGCGGAGCGCGCGCATCGGAGGCAGATGCGCCGCGCCCTTCGGCGGGCGAATCGGCGCATCGCCTTCCTCTCCCATGTCGGGGTCTACGTGGCCACGCTCGGGATCGGGCTCGTCGCGACGCGCAGCCTTCGGCTCGTCCTGCTGATCGCCTTCTCATGGGGGATCTTCGTCTTCGTCCACTATCTCTGGGCGATCGTCGCCCCGCGCCTTCGGGATCGCTGGGTGGAGCAGGAGGTCGGAGCGCAGTCCGCGCGCGACGTCGCCCGCGAGCGGCGCACGGTCGAGACCCGCAGTCGTCGCTCGATGGAGGACCTCTCGGCGTCGATCGCGCACGAGATCCGCAATCCGATCACCGCCGCCAAGAGCCTCGTCCAGCAGCTGGGCGAGGATCCCACGTCCGACGAGAATCTCGAGTTCGCGGGGCTCGCGCTCTCGGAGCTCGACCGCGTCGAGCGCTCGATCGCCCATCTCCTGCGTTATGCGCGAGACGAGGAGCCGCGCTTCGAGCGTCTCGATCCGCGCGCGGTCGCCGAGGCCGCGGTGGAGGGGCTTCGGGCCCGTGCGCGGGCGGCCAGGGTCGAGCTGGTCTTCGATTTCGATCCGGTGGGGGAGGTCCGCGGCGATGGGGAGAAGCTGCGGCGCGTCGTCGAGAACCTGATCACCAATGGCCTCGAGGCGCTCGAGGACAGCGCCGTCGCGCGGCCCCGCATCGAGGTTCAGGGGGGCCAGAGCCTGGCCGGAGACGAGGTCTGGATGCGCGTCCGCGACAACGGGCCGGGCATCGAAGCGCAGGAGAGGGAGCGGATCTGGAGTCCCTTCCATACGACCCGCGACTCGGGCACCGGTCTCGGCCTGGCGCTGTCGCGCAAGACCGTCGAGGCGCACGGCGGTCGCCTCGAGCTCGCGCCCGACGAGGGCCGGGGCGCCGAGTTCCTGCTCTCCTTTCCCCGCATCCCGTCTCGGGGTGCGGATCGATGAGGAGGGCGACCCGATGACGGCTGGCATGATCCATCCGATCCGACAGGGCCATCCGGGATGGGAAGACGGAGAGGAGGCCTGGATGCTCGAGGACCCCGCGCTCGCCGACGAGGCGCTGCAGGACCGCGAGGCCCGCCGCCTCGCGAACGAGAAGGTCGAGCTCTCCCGCAGAGCGCTGCGGGCGGCCCTGATCACGCTGCCGCTGCTCATCTTCATCCCCTTCCTCGGCGTGCTGGCGCTCATCTTCTTCGGCATCGGCCTGGGAAGACGGATCTTCCGGGTCTTCTACGAGCCCCGGCTCCGGGAGCATTTCGTGCGGGAGGAGGTCCAGCGGCGTGTGCGCAGCCGCGTCCGCCGCGAGCGCCGGCATCTCGAGGGCGAGCACTACCGCTCGCTCGAGCAGCTCTCGGCCTCGATCGCGCACGAGATCCGGAACCCGATCACCGCCGCCAAGAGCCTCGTCCAGCAGATGAGCGAGGATCCGGGCAGCGAGGACCAGGTCGAGTACGCGCGCGTCGCACTCGCCGAGCTCGAGCGGGTGGAGCGCTCCATCTCCCATCTGCTCCGCTTCGCGCGCGAGGAGGAGACGCGCTTCGAGTCGATCTCCATGGAGGAGGTCGTCGACTCCGCTCTCGAGACCTTTCGCGAGCGGTGTGCGCGGAGCGGGATCCGGATCCGCCGCCGCTTCGACTGCCCGGGTCGGCTCGATGGGGATGCCGAGCAGCTGCGTCGCATCGTGATCAATCTGGTCGACAACGCCATCGCGTCGATCGAGGAGGCGGGGCGCGAGGATCCGGAGATCGAGGTCTCGCTCGGCGAGAACCTCGCCGGGAGCGAGGTCTGGCTCCGGATCGCCGACGACGGGCTCGGCATCGACGAGCCGACCCGCGCGCGCATCTTCGATCCCTTCTTCACGTCGCGCGAGGACGGAACCGGGCTGGGGCTGGCCCTCGCCCGCGAGATCGTCGAGGGGCATGGCGGCCGCATCGAGGTCCAGTCGAAGCCCGGCGAGGGATCGAGCTTCCTCGTCACTCTGCCCCGGTCGAGGACGCGATGAGCGCGCGCATCCTGGTCGTCGAGGACGAGCATGCGATCCGCCTGGCCCTGCAGGGCCTGCTCCGCCGCGAGGGATTCGAGGTGCAGCTGGCGTCGAGCGGAGCGGAGGCGATCGAGAAGCTCCGCGAAGAGCCCTACGACGTCGTGATCACGGATCTCGCTCTCGGCCGAGGGGCGAGCGGGATGGACGTCCTGAGGGCAGCGAAGTCGGAGCGCTCGGAGACGGGGGTCGTGATGATCACGGCCCACGGATCCGAGAAGATCGCGGTCGAAGCGATGAAGGCGGGCGCGGACGACTATGTCCCGAAGCCCTTCGACAACGACGAGCTGCGCGTGGTCGTCGCGCGCTCGCTCGAGCGGCATCGGCTGGAGCGCGAGGTCCGGATGCTTCGGGAGCGGGTCGAGCGCGAGTACGGCTTCGGTCAGCTGATCGGCTCGGGACCCGCCATGCGCCGCGTCTTCGATACGATCCAGAAGGTCGCAGAGACCGACCTCTCCCTCCTTGTGCGGGGGGAGAGCGGCACCGGGAAGGAGCTCGTGGCGCAGGCGCTGCATGCGACGAGCGCACGCCGCGCAGGCCCCTTCGTCGCCGTCAACTGCGCGGCGATCCACCGCGAGCTCGTCGAGAGCGAGCTCTTCGGACACGAGAAGGGCGCGTTCACGGGAGCGGATCGGAGGCGGGTGGGCCGCTTCGAGGCGGCCGGGGGCGGCACGATCTTTCTCGACGAGATCGGCGACATGGCGCCCGAGACCCAGGCGAAGGTGCTGCGGGTGCTCGAGGAGCGACGCCTCGAGCGCGTCGGCTCCACCGAGACGATCGAGGTCGACGTCCGTGTCGTGTCGGCGACGCACCGGGACCTCGAGCAGGAGGTCGCCGCCGGTCGCTTCCGCGAGGATCTCTACTACCGCCTGAAGGTGGTCGAGGCCTGGCTGCCCCCTCTTCGGGAGCGGCTCGAAGATCTCCCCGCTCTGGCGAATCGCTTCCTCGACCAGGTGACGGAGCGGCTCGAGCGCGAGCGGAAGCCGCTGAGCGCCTCTGCCTGGACTCGACTCTCGCGCCATTCATGGCCGGGCAACGTGCGGGAGCTGCGCAACGTCCTCGAGCGCGCCGCCGCCCTCGCGACGGGATCCGAGATCGAGGAGGCGGATCTACAGCTCGGACCGGACGAGAGGCGCCCGCCCACGCCGGCCGAGGACTCCGCGACCTCCGGCCTCGACCATCCCTTCTCCGAGGCGAAGAGACGGACGGTCGAGCGATTCGAGCGCCGCTACCTCGCGGAGGCCCTGCGCGCTCACGAGGGCAACGTCTCCCGGACGGCCCAGGCCATCGGGATGGTGCGGCAGAGCCTGCAGCAGAAGCTCCGGGACCTCGGCCTCGAGGCCGGGGACTTCCGCCAACGGGGACGCCCCTGAGAACGCGTGCGTACGCCGGCTCGTCCGGCAGAGGAGAAGACGATGATGCATCGAGAGTCAGGCATGTTCGGTCGGATTCGCAGCCTCTTCCGGGGGCGCTTCGGCTCCTGGGTCCGCGGCCGCGAGCAGCAGAGCCCCGAGATCGTCTACGAGCAGGCGATCGCCGAGCGCGTACGCCAATACCGGGAGCTGAAGGAGGCCGTCGCCGGGATCCTCTACATGCGAAACAAGCTGGAGGGGGAGATCCGGGAGCGCCGCGCCGAGATCGCGCGGCTGCACGACGACGTCCGGAGGACGGTGCGTCGAGGCGACGAGGAGGCCTCCCTCTCCCTGATCGCGCACAAGCAGGCCCTCTTCGAGGAGCTCGAGCGGGCGGAGACCGAGCTCGCGCAGGTGCGCACCCAGGCGGAGGAGGCCAAGGCGAACCTCGTGCGATTCCGGGAGGAGATCCGCTCGCTGGTGCGCGAGAAGGGGCGGATGCTGGCCACCCTGGCCAACGCGCGGGCGCGACGGCGCCTGAGGTCGGCGATCGAGGGGCTCTCGGTCGATGCCGAGATGGATGCGCTCGAGAACGTCCGGGAGCATATCTCCCGCGCCGTGACGGAGGGCGAGGTCCACGCGGAGCTCGGCGAGGACGGGGATGCCTTCCGCAGTCGACTGCGGGGCTTCCGGGACGAGGCGCGACGCGAGTCCGCCCGGACCGAGCTCGAGGCGCTGAAGCGTGAGCTCGTCGCCCGGACCCTCCCGGCGGAGTCTAGACGGGACGCCATGGCGGCGGCTGCTCGCTGAGAGCGGCGGCTCTCGCCCGGTCGCCGGACATTCGCTGGCTGAGCCTTCTTCCCAAGGGGGAAGCTCTGCGAGGAGCGTCGGCATCGACGGACGGTCTTGCAGTTGACCCGACGGCCGCCGCTACGCTAAACCTCAGCGCTCCCACGAGGCACTGTCGGGCGCGTCCCTTCCTCCTCTTCCCCTCTCGGGCCTCGCGGCCTCTTCGCGCGAGCCGCCCGGAGCCGGATGAAGACAGGTCGAGGCGGTCGAGCACGGAGCCGAGCGGCGAGAGCGGAACGCGACCGGTCCCGACGGGATCGCGAGCCCAGCCAGATCGCAGACCAGCCAAGATCGAAGGACGGAGCAAGCCGATGGCACGCACCTGTGCGCTCACGGGCAAGAAGGTTCAGTACGGACACAACGTCTCCCACTCGCATCGAGCCACGAACCGTCGCTTCGAGCCCAATATCCAGAAGGTTCGGCTGCTCTCCGAGGCGCTCGGCCAGCGCGTGTCCCTGAGCGTCGCGGCCCGGACGCTGCGGACCGTGCAGAAGAAGGGGGGGCTCGACGCCTTCCTGCTCCAGACGGCCGATGCCCGCCTGGAGCCCGAGGCGATCCGCCTGAAGAGCAAGATCCGGCGCAAGCTCTCCGGGCGCTGAGCCTCTCTCCTCCCTCTCCTCCCTCTCCTCCCTCTCCTCCTCTCGCCCCCTCTCCCATGATCCGTCGGGGCTCGCCGCGGGCGGCCCTCGGAGCGACCGGGCCCGACCGCTGGCCTCGTCCCGGGGCTCGTCAGAGCTCCGCGCAGAGATGGCCGCCGTCCACCACGATCACCGACCCCGTCATGTAGCTCGAGGCGTCGCTCGCGAGCAGCAGCAGCGGTCCGTCGAACTCGCGGAGCTCGGCGAAGCGGCGCATCGGGATGCGCTTTCGAAAGGCGTCCGCCGTCGGTCCTTCCAGCAGGGTGCGGCTCACGTCGGAGAGGAAGTAGCCGGGCGCGATCGCGTTCACGCGCAGGCCATGACGGGCGCCCTCGAGCGCCATCACCTCCGTCGCCCGGACGAGCCCGGCCTTCGAGACGGCGTAGGGGAAGATGCCCTTGGTGCCTCGGATCGCCGTGATGGATGCGATGTTCACGATGCTGGCTCCAGGCCAGCCTCGCTCGACGATCCGCTGCGTCAGGATCTTGCTACAGAGCCAGGGGGCCTTGAGGTTGGTCTCGATCACCGAGTCCCAATCCTCTTCCTCGGTCATCGCGTAGGTCTTGACGCCGGCCTCGACGCCGGCGTTGTTGACGAGCACGTCGATTCGACCGAAGGCGGACTCGCCAGCCTCGAGGAAGGCTTCGATGCTGTCTCGATCCCGCACGTCGAGCGGTACGCCCAGGGCCTCGCGGCCGGTCGCGCGGATCTCTTCGACCCTCGCCTCGATCTTCTCGACCCTGCGCGCGCCGAGCACGACGCGGGCCCCGGCCCGGGCGAGCACGCCGGCCATGTGATGGCCGAGGCCGGAAGAGGCGCCGGTCAGGAGGACGGTCTTGCCGTCGAGGCGGAAGAGGTCGCTGGCGGTCTGGTCTTCGGTCCGGCTCGCGGTCGCGGTGTCGGCCTCGGTCATGGGATCTTCCCGGTCCAGGTCCTCGGATCCCTCGCGACGCGCGGAGAGGCCGGCTCGGGCGAGGCGAAGGCCGCTCGCCCGCTGCCGGAGCCCCACTCGCTACTTCTTGTTGTTGCCGCCGTAGCGCTTGCGGAAGCGATCGATCTTTCCGTCGGTATCGAGCTCACGGAGCTTGCCCGTCCAGAAGGGGTGGCTCACGGACGAGATCTCGAGCCGGACGACCGGCACCTCGACCCCGTCGATCTCGCGGGTCTCCTTGGAGTGGACCGTCGAGCGGCTCTCCCACTCGCTGCCCGTGGCGGAGTCGACGAAGATCACGCGGCGGTACTCGGGATGGATATCAGGCTTCATGTCCGTCTCCGCCTACCAGCTCGACTTGCGGACGCCCGGGAGCTGGCCCCGGAGCGCCAGCTCGCGCAGCGCGATTCGAGAGATGCCGAACTTGTTGTAGTAGGCCTTCGAGCGACCCGAGACCGCGCAGCGGTTGTTCTTGCGCGTCGGGCACGAGTTTCGGGGAAGCTTCGCGAACGCGGCCTGCACCTCGATCTTCTCCTCGATCGAGACCTCCGGATCCTTCAGCTTCTTGCGAAGCTCGGCGCGGCGCTCGGCGTGCTTGTCGATCAGCTGCCGGCGACGAACGTCCCGGTTCACCTGGGATTTCTTGGCCATCGAAACGCGTGACTCCTCAATGTGGCTCGGTCGACCGTCGAGGTCCGACTGGATCCGATCCGGGTCTTCTTCCGGGTCGACGGGCACCTGCCGCTGCTTCGGCTGGAACGAACGGGGCATCCCCGTTCTTCGGGACGCTCTGCAATCTCCGCGACTCTCCGCAGCTCACCGCAACCCGCAGCTCACCGCGGGGACGGCCGTCTCGGCTCCGGCCGGTCGCATCGCGCAGGGTGGTCCGACCCGGAGCGACCGGAGACGGCGCCTGCGAAGACGCGTGAGGATATGCGGAGCCGGAGGCGCTGGCAAGGCATTCGGGCCTCGACCGGGGCAGTCGCTCAGCTGCGCCCCCGGGGATCCGAACCGATGGCTTCTAGCTAGGTCGACTCGACGTCGATCGGGTCGAGCTCGAGGCGATCGCGCCCCAGATCCTTGGCGCGGTAGAGGGCCCGGTCCGTGCGCTCGATCCAGGCCGTCGCGCTCTCGCCCGGTCGCAGCTGCGCCACGCCCATCGAGGCGGTCAGGCGGATCGGCTCTTCGAGTCCGTCATAGGCGATCTCGAGGTTGCGGATGGTGTTCATGGCCCGCTCTCCGAGGTCGCGAGCGGGCAGGGGCTCGATGTCCCGGAGCACGACGACGAACTCCTCACCGCCATAGCGGGCGAGGAAGTCGTCCCGTCGCATGAAGCAGCGGGAGAGGGTCTCGGCGAATCGCCGCAGGACCTCGTCGCCGCAGGCGTGCCCGTGATTGTCGTTGACCCACTTGAAGTGGTCGATGTCGATGAGGATCAGGCAGGCCCTGCGCCCGAAGAGGGTCGCCAGGTCGATCTCGCGCTCGATCTGCTCGTCGAAGGCGGCGCGGTTGTAGAGCCCCGTGAGGCCGTCGATCGCGGCGCGTGCCCGCACGTGGTCGAGCTCGTCGCGAAGGCTCTCCAGACGGGCGGCCATCTCGACGATCTGCGCCTGCTGCCGGCTGCCGCGCTCCGCCAGGAACTCGGCGAGGAGCGTGACCATCTCCTGCGCCTCGGTCTTGATCCGCGGGGCCTCGCCGCCGCGGATGGCGCCCTCCAGCCGCCTCATGCGATATCCGATCCTGCGATCCGAGGCCTGCTCGACGCTGAGAGAGCGTCGCAGCCCGCTGATGAACGACCAGGCGGCCTCCCGGAACTGGGAGAGGGAGCTCGTCACGTAGTCTCGCTCTCGCCGGCGATGCTCGTGGAAGGCCAGGCGCAGCCCCGGCAGGTCCCGACGTCCCTCGGCGGACTCGGGCCGGGGCCTGGCGCTCGTCGGGAGGTCCTGGACGGTGCCCTCGCTCCGGTCCTGGTCCCCGGCCGCTGGAGCCCCGTTCTCGAAGCCATCGCGGGGAGGCGCGGGCAGGCCCACCAGGAGGTGTCGCGCCCAGGCCTCGAAGAGCTGCCGGATCTGCTCGGCCGATCGATGCTCGAGGTCGAAGGCCTGCTCGCCGTAGGCGCGCAGCAGCTCGGCGACGAGGTCCAGGGCGCGGTCCGCCGGCACGGGCGCCGACGCCTCGCCGGTCGCGCTCGGATCCGCGCTCTTCGCGCCGTCGCTCGCGCCGTCGGGCCGGTCGCCCGGGCGGTCGCTTCTTCTCCGTCTTCCGAAGATCATGCGGGCTCTCTTCGGCCGAACGGCGAGATTTCAGAAGAGCCAAACCCCGGTCCGGGCGGCCCTCTCCTTCGCCCCGTCCGCAGGAGCCCCCAGAAGCCCCTCAGGCGAATCCACCGGGGGCGATCCGGCCTCCCGCTACACTATGCTCCGGCGCTCGGTCGGTCGGCCGGGATCGCGCCTCGGTGCTCCAGCCGTTGCCGTCCAGCCACCGGAGCCCGGCGACCGCATTCCAGCCGGGGCGATCCAGTCATGGCGACCCCGCCATGCACGCGATCCGGCCGTGGCCATCGAGCGGTGAACGCGATCCAGCCATCGCGATCCAGCCATGAAGGGGATAGAGAGCGAGATGAGCGAGTCCGAAGCGACGCGGGGCGCCGCCCGGCCGCGGGTGCGGTCGATCGACCCGGCCCGTCTCCCCAAGCATTTCGACGCGCCCGAGGCGGAACGTCGCTGGGACGCGCTCTGGCAGCGCGAAGGCCTCTATCATTACGACCGGAGCCGCTCGCGCGAAGAGACCTTCGTGGTCGACACGCCGCCGCCGACGGCGTCGGGCTCGCTCCACATCGGGCACGTCTTCTCCTACACACAGGCCGACGTGGTGGTGCGCTATCAGCGCATGCGCGGCATGAACGTGTTCTATCCCATGGGATGGGACGACAACGGGCTGCCCACCGAGCGCCGCGTGCAGAACTACTTCCATGTCCGCTGCGATCCGAATACGCCCTACGAGGCGGGGCTCGTCCTGGAGCAGGCCTCGGCCCGGGATCGCAAGAAGCCGCCGCGCCTGATCTCCCGACCGAACTTCATCGAGGCGTGCCTGGGGCTGATCGAGGAAGACGAGGACGCCTTCCGCGAGCTCTGGCGCCGCCTCGGACTCTCGGTCGACTGGCGTCAGGAATACCAGACGATCGACGCGCATTGCCGTCGGACGGCCCAGGTCTCCTTCCTGGACCTCTGGGAGAAGGGCCATGTCTACACCTCGAACGCGCCCACGATGTGGGACGTCGACTTCCAGTGCGCGGTGGCGCAGGCGGAGGTCGAGGACAAGGAGCTGCCGGGCGCCTATCACAAGATCGAGTTCGGGGTCGAGGGCGAGGACGCGTCCTTCGTGATCGCGACGACCCGGCCGGAGCTGCTGCCGGCCTGTGTCGGCGTCACGGCTCATCCCGACGACGAGCGCTACAAGCCCTTCTTCGGAAAGCGAGCCATCACCCCGCTCTTCTTCGCGCCGGTCCCGATCTTCCCGAGCGAGATGGCCGACCCCGAGAAGGGAACCGGGGTCCTGATGGTCTGTACATTCGGTGACCAGACCGACGTGCAGTGGTGGCGCGAGGAAGGGCTCGCGCTGCGGCAGGTGATAGCTCCCAACGGCCGGCTGCGCG
>CAYXLY010000004.1:0-25893 GCA_964466005.1 uncultured Spirochaetaceae bacterium
GAGGCGGCGAGGAGGACGAGGAGCATTCCCCGGCCCCAGGGCATCGGGCTCCGCATCGCTCGGAGAGAAGAACGGGCTCGCCGCGAAGCGGAGGCGACCGGCTCCGGGCCCGGCCGTGCGGCGCTGGCCGGGCCGATTCGAAGGCCCGGCCTATCGTCGATCGCTCGCTCCGTGGATCGCTGTGCCCGCCTCACGCCGCTGGCTCCCTGCATCCTGCCGCTGGCTCCCTGCATCCTGCATCGCGATCTCTCGCTCTCGAAGATGATTGAAAGTTTCTTGCGACCCCTGTCAAGGATCTGTGGCGGGACACCATCGGTCGAGAGAGTTGGAGCTCCGGGATCGGGCTCTGGAGGCGCCCTGGCCTGCGCTGCGTCAGGAAAAAGCCTCAGCCGAGGACAGGGTCGAGCGCGAGGCACGACGCCCCACGGAACCGAGACGTCGGGGCGTCGTGGGAAGCCGCTCACCATAGAGGCCATGAATGAACGTCTCCGATGCAGTGCCCATCGGAGAAGGCGTCTGCGAGTGTTCCCCGGGCTGGGAAACGCCCGGATCGTTCTGCAACTGCTTCGTCGGCGAGGTCGACTGCGGGGCGAGCCGCGTCGAGGAGGTTGGCACGGCCGACTGCGTGTGCCAGGTCGGCGATCGGACCGAATGCCGCGGCCTCTACGAGTCCGTTCGTAAGGGCCTCGAGGGCGCGGCCAGCGCACTCGAGGCCCGGTTCGCGGCTGGTGATCAAGAGGAGCAGATCGTCGATGAATGGCGGATCCGTCGGTGAGAGTCGGACCGGTCGATGGCAAGACGCACCGGTCTCGTTGGAGCGAGCCCCGGGACGGACCCCCACCTCGGTCTGGAACATCACTCGGCGCTCGTGAGGCCAGATCGTCTTCGTCTCGAAGAACGCCTCGTCGAAGGCCTGCGAGGCCCGCCTCCAGCTCGCCGATCCGAGGAGGGTGGCGGAGCTCGACGAGGTGGATTCGAGATCGCGCCGGCAGCTTCGCCGCACGGTCCACGAAGCAGCCGGGACCGATCGATCGTTCTCAGAGGGGACGGATCGAGTTAGACTCGCGAACGTCGACTACGGAGCTCGACGGCAGAGCCGACACGGAAGGTGGCGAGCAGACTTGCGTGGCTACGAAGACGAATTCGGTCTCCTGGCCGAGCTTGCGATTGCCCTCGTGGGCTTCGCAGGCGTGGCTGCTGCCTTCGCAGGCCGTGAGCGAGCGTTCCGCGCCACCGAGCGGGTGAGGCTCGTGACGCTCTTCCTGAATTCTGGCCTTGTCCTGTCTGGCTGCGCAGGCGTGCACATACTCCTCCTCGCGGAGCTCGCTCCAGAGATCGTGTTTCGCACCGTGAGCCTCTACCTGGCAGTGTTGGTACCCGTGGCTTCTCTTCCGTTCCTGTTCCAGGCCTACCGATTTGCTCGTGATCCAGACTCGACGAGCGAGCCGTGGGCCTTGTATCTGACCTCGGCTCAGGTGCTGATCGTATTGACGCTCTTGTCCGTCAATGTGCTCCTTGCCACTCCGCATTTCCTCGCCGGGGCCTTCTGGCTGGAGATCCTCCATGGGCTTTGGATGTTCTGGAGGCTTCTCACGCGCCCGAACTGAGAACTCGGTGGGAACGCTGCGTGCAAGACCGATCATGCCCGATTCGTCGGCGGTGAGGAGTCCGCCCCATGAAGACGATCGTGCGACGCTGCACGGTCCCCGCACGGCGCGCTTCGAGAGGTAGCGGGAATGCTTGAAGACCTCGGGAATCTGGGAGACTTCATCGGGGGTCTGGCGGTCGTAGCGACCCTGGTCTACCTCGCGATCCAGGTGCGGCAGAACACGGCCCAGCTCCGACGATCATCGGACCTTGCCGTCGTCGAGGCTGGCGATCTCACTTTTCAGTCGTTCTCGCGATTCCGGGAGCAGATCATCTCCAGCTCCGAGGTCGCCGAGCTCTATCTCAAAGGGATCCGGGATCCCGATGCGCTGATGAGTTCGGAGAAGCTGCGGTTCAACATGCTCGTCCAGGAGCTCTTCTACATCCTCTCGACCTCGACTCGAAGGTTGCTCATCACGAACGAGTACGTGGTCGAGGAGATATTTCAATCCCTGAGCATCCCGGAAACCCTGGCCGAGCCGGGAATCGCACGATGGTGGAACGCGAACAAGCACAGCCTCCCACCCGATTTCGTGAAGCAGGTCGACGCACACGTCTCGAGAGCGGCATAGACGCGCCGCAGAATCCCTTCGGGTCCGAGAAAGTGTCGACAATGTCCCTGGAAATGTCCGTGGAAGTGTCCTCGGAAGGATCCGTGAACCCTCTCTCCGGAATGGACCCAGCATGAAATGGCGCGCCCGGCACGACTCGAACGTGCGACCCTCAGCTCCGCAAGCTGATGCTCTATCCAACTGAGCTACGGGCGCGCAGTCAGGCTGCGCGTCGGATCTCGACCGCGATCCGGTCCGGACGGGTCGGATTCCGAGCTCCGGGTCCGGGATTTCCCGTTTCCGGAGCGCCTCACTCTAGCGTTTCTGCGCCGCGAAGCGAGGGGGCGCGCCCCAGATCGCCCCTCCCGCGGCTCGAGGCCGCTCCTCGGGCGAGAGGCCCGGATGGCGCCCGACCCTCGCCACGAAGGGATCTTCCTCCGGGAGCGCCTCGAGGGTCCGTCCACCCCGGACTCCGACCGCCCGCTCGCCGGAGCGCAGCAGGGAGGCGACCCGCGAGGCGGAGAAACCCGGGAGAAGGCGTGAGGCCGACCGCGCCGGTTCGCTCTAGCATCTCCGCTCACGGATCGACGAACGCAGCTCTGCGGAATCGGGAGATTCCGGACCCTCGAGGAGACCGACTCATGAAGCCCCATCCGCTGGCCCGAAGCCGATCGCGCCGGACCGCCCGGCGAGCGCCGTCTCTTCCGGCCCTGCTGGGCGTTCTTCTGATGATCGGCGCCGCTCCCTGGCTGGCCTGCGCCAGCCGGGTCGCCGGCCCGATCACCGATTGCGAGCCCGAGGGCAACGCCCGGCCGATCTGCGGCTTCACCAATCCCGAGGACATGGTCGCGCTGCCCGGCGACCAGGCCATCCTGATCGGCGAGTACGGTCGATCCGCCGAGGACCATTCCGGCGGACTCGTCGTCTTCACGCTCGAGGACGAGCAGCGGCGGGTCGTCTTCGAGGGCGGGGACTCCACCGCCGAGCCGGAGGCGGGCTGGGGTGACCCGACCTGCACGAGCCCGCCCACACGGGCCTTCAACAGTCACGGGATCGACCTGGTCCGCCGGGACGACGGCCGATGGCAGCTGCTCGTGGTGCAGCATGGCGGGCGCGAGGCGATCGAGTTCTTCGAGCTGCAGGGAGAGGGAACGCGCTGGCAGGTCGAGTGGCGCGGCTGCGTGCGGGCCCCGGAAGACGCCTCCCTGAACGAGGTCGTCGCCCTTCCGGACGGGCGCTTCTATACGACCCGGATGGCCTCGCTGCGGGGCGCGCTCGAGCTCGAGCGGGGCCTGCCGACCGAGCCGACGGGACATGCCTTCGTCTGGTCCGCGGAGGAGGGCTATCGCAAGATCGAGGGGACCGACGGCATCATGCCCAACGGCATCGCGAGCTCCCCCGACGGCCGCATCCTCTACATGAATGCCTCGGGCGAGGGCAGCCTGCGCAAGGTCGAGGTCGCCAGCGGCCGCGAGCTTGGACGCGCCGCGGTTCCCATGCCGGACAACGTCACCTGGAGCCCGGACGGACGACTGCTGGTCGCCTCGCTCGGCGGGCTGGATCCGAGCCAATTCGAGGCCTGCCAGACGATGGAGAAGGGAGCCTGCCCGATCCCCTTCCAGATCATTGCGGTCGATCCCGACACGATGACGCCCCTCGGTCCTGTCTACCAGAGCGACGGCTCGCCGATGGGCGCCGGAACGGTGGGATTGCAGGTCGGGAACGAGCTCTTCATCGGGTCCTTCCAGGGCGATCGGATCCTCCGCGTCACGCTCGACCCCGGCTGAGGCGCCGCACCCGGCTCTCGGCTCCGGACTTCGGGCCCTGGACTGTCGACCTCAGGGCCGAGGCTCGAGCCTCAGGAACTCGCGCGGCGGGAAGCCCGTCAGGATCCGGAAGACGAGGCCCGGATCGTTCTCCCGATGAACCCGCTCGCTCTCTTCCGCGGTCGCCGGGACGGCCCGGTAGCGGCGCCGCTCGCCGTCGAGCCGCACCTCGACGGCGGGGTTCTCCAGCGCCTGGCGATACCACGCGCGCGGCCAGTGATTGGCGGCGACGTAGAGCTGCCCCTCACTCTCGAGGCGCGCCAGGACCCGGTCGTTCGAGACGCCCTCGCGATCGCTCGTGGTGATGACGAGCGTGTCCCCCGTCGTCGGCTGAAGCAGACCGATCATCGATTCGAACGCGGCGACGATCCCGACGTAGGCGACCAGAACGATCAGGACGAGGCGCAGGGGATGCTTCATGGGGCGCTCCTTCGGAGTCAGAGGCGAGGTCCTCCCGTGAGCTCGCCGCGCTCTCCAGAGGCTGCGGCGGAGCTTCGGGGCGCGGATGAGCTCGCGAACCATGGACGAGCATAGTTCATCCCGATGCCCGTCTGCGGCGGGTCGCGGCGCGCCGCGCGGGCCCCGCATGAGCGCCGGTCGAGGACGCCAGGAGTCGGGCCGGACTCCGATGTCCTCAGCCCCAGGTGACGACGTCCTCCAGCAGACGCCCGTTGGGCACCGTCCAATGCTTCGATTCCCCGCGAAGCCTCGTCTCGGTCGGGCCGATCCGTTCGATCAGGCCGCGCTCCCCCTCCACCATGATGAAGCCCTCGCGCGGCAGGGATCGCTTCAGGAAATGGCCGGCGAGGATATGGGTGACGATGGGTCTGGCGCCGAGGGCGAAGGCCAGACCGGCGGAGAGCGTCAGCGCCCCGACGACCGCCGTCACCGGCGCGACCAGGATGTCGGTCGCGATGCCCAGCTGCTCGAGCGCGATCGTGGCCGACAGCCCGACGACGCCCCACTGCACGAAGAGGCCGAGCCGAGCGGCACCGCGCAGGTCGACCACGGTCGCAGTCGATCGCACGATGCCCCCGAGCGCTCGACCGGCCAGCAGACCGAGCATCGTGATCAGGCCGGCCGCGATCAGGTTCGGGACGAAGGCCACGAAGCGATCGATCGTCGAGGTGACGGCCGTCAGCCCGAGCACCTCCACCGCCGACAGGAACACCGTCAGCAGCAGGATCCAGAAGACGGCTCGCGCCACGAGCCTCGAGGTCGTGAGTCCGATCTCGGCACGCTCGAGCAGGGAGGCGATCTGCAGCCGCGCCGCAGCCCGGTCGACTCCCAGCGTGCGTAGGGTCCGCGCGGTCGCGACCTCGACGCCGCGCGCCACGAGCCAGCCCGCCGCCAGCAGGGCCAGCGCGCCGATCACCTGGGGAAGAAAGTCCGAGATCCGGCCGAGCAGCGCCGCCCCCAGCGCTCCCGCCATCTCCCGCCATGCATCGATCTCCATCAGGCTGCCCGGATCATCCATCCCACTGGTCTCCTTGCGAGTCGGGGTGGGGCCATCCTCTCCCGGGCTTCGGGGGGGGACGATTCACTCCGCTCGCTGCCTTATCTTCATGCCGTCTTCCATGACCTTACCGTGACCGTGGCACGCGGCGCAGGGAGCCATCTTTGGCGCGGAGAGAGGCCGAGAGAAAGCTGGAGTCGTCGCTGGCCGAGGCGTTGCTCCTGCGGCATCCGATGCGGGCCGCGGTGGCGCTGGAGCAGCTCGGGATCGCACCGGCGATCGAGTTTCTCTCGGGCATCTCGCGGGAGCAGCTGGCTCGGGTCGCTCCGCTGCTCTCGCCGCAGTTCGCGGCCGAGGTGCTCGGGGCCCTGCCCATCGAGACCGTGGCTGGAATGCTGGCGATCCTGCCTCGCGACGGAGCGGCGCGTCTCGCACGCGGGCTGGGCGAGCGCCGGGAGGCCGTGATCGCACTTCTCCCCGAGGAGAGCCGGGCGTCGCTCGGAGTGCTGCTCCGCTACCCACCCGACACGGCCGGCGGCCTGATGGATCCGACCGTGCTGTCCCTCCCCGACGACCTGTCGGCGGGAGAGGCTCTGGCCCGGGTACGCGAGCTGTCGGAGAACGCGCGCTACAACGTCTACATCGTCGATCGCCAGCAGCGTCTGGTCGGCGTGCTCAATCTCCGGGAGCTCCTCCTCGCCGATCCCGAGACCCGCCTGGCCGCGTTGATGGTCGAGCGGCCTCACGCCTTGCCGGCGACGGCCGGTCAGGCGAGCATCGTCACCCATCCGGGCTGGCGCGAGGCGCACGCCCTGCCCGTCGTGGACGAGGCGGGCCGCTATCTCGGCGCGATCCGATACCGCACCCTGCGTATGCTCGAGGAGGCGTTCCGGCGGCGGGGATCCGAGGCGGAGACCTCCGGTGCGCTCGGCGAGCTGCTGGCCATCGGGGCCGGAGGCCTCGTCCGCGCGCTCACGACGGCCCCTGCGACGGACGAGGAGGATGGGTCGTGAGCGCGAGCGAGCCCCGTGCCGGCAAGCCTGCGAGCGGAGCGAGACGCGTCTCCGCCGTGATGGCGCGCATCATGCTCGACGAGCAGCCCGAGGAGTGTGCGCGCTTGATGGAGACCGCGGAGGACGACGCATCGGCGGCCATGCTGGCGCGTCAGAGCGCCGACCGGATCGTGAGCGTGATGCGGCGTCTCACGCCCGATCGGGCGGCCCGCGTGCTGGTGCGACTGCCCGACACGATACGGAGTCGCGTGCTCGCCGCGCTCAACCCCAACGCCGCGGCGGCCTGGCTCGCCCGCCTCGATGCCGAGGAGCGGGAGGCCTGCCTCTCGAACGTGGACGCGAGCCTGGCGACCGAGCTGCGCGAGCTCGGACGCTATGGACCGCAGACCGCCGGAGCGCTGATGGACCCGCGTGTGGTCACCTTTCGTCCGGACGCGTCGGTGCGCGACGTGATCCGGCGGCTGCGGCGCTTTCAGGATCGCCGTATCCAGGACGTCTACCTGGTCGACGGCGAGGGCCGGCTCGTCGCAGCCATCGCGCTTCAGGACATCGTGCTGGCCAGCCCTTCGACGTCCCTTCACGGCCTCGTCAGCCGGGAGCCGGTCCGGGTCGCTGCCACGTCCTCGCGCGACGAGGTCGTCGAGACCTTCGAGGCCCAGCGCGTGGCCAGCCTCCCGGTCGTCGACTTCGAGGGACGCCTGCTCGGCGTGCTTCGACAGCGCGAGCTGATCGAGGCCGCCCAGCGCGAGGCCACGGCGGACGCCGTCACGATGGTCGGTGCGAGCGAGGAGGAGCGCGCGCTGTCGTCGCCCTGGTTCGCCGTCCGGAAGCGGCTCCCCTGGCTCCAGGTGAACCTGCTGACGGCCTTCCTCGCCGCGTCGGTCGTGGGCCTCTTCGAGGAGACGATCGCACGCGTCACGGCGCTGGCCGTTCTGCTCCCGGTGGTGGCCGGTCAATCGGGCAATACCGGGGCGCAGGCGCTCGCCGTCACCATGCGCGGGCTCGCGTTGCGCGAGGTGCGCACGCGGCATTGGGGGCGGGTGGCGATCAAGGAGGGGCTGGCGGGCGCGGGCAATGGCCTCGCGGTCGCGGCCACCACCGCTCTCGCCGTCTACCTCTGGAGCGAATCCCCGGCGCTCGCGAGCGTGATCGGCATCTCGATGGTGATCTCGATGGCGCTGGCGGGGCTCGCCGGCGCGATCATCCCGATGGCGCTCACCGCGCTGAAGCAGGATCCCGCCCAGTCCTCCTCGATCATCCTCACGACCGTCACCGACGTCGCCGGCTTCTTCAGCTTCCTCGGCATCGCCACGATCATGATGAGCGCGCTCGACGTCGCCTAGCCGCTCATGCGCCGCAGGCCTGATAGGCCGCCCTGCACGCGCGCCCCGGCCCGCCCCCGAAGACCGACTCAGGCCTGCGACCACCCCATGATCGCCTTGGTCTCGAGGAACTCCTCGAAGCCGAACACACCCCACTCGCGACCGTTGCCCGAATGCTTGTACCCGCCGAAGGGCGCACCGAAGTCGGGAGGCGCGCCATTCAGGGCGATCTGCCCGGCGCGGATCCGACGCGCCACCTGCTGCGCGCGCTCGAGACTTCCGGACGAGACGTAGCCCGAGAGGCCGTAGGGCGTGTCGTTGGCGATCGCGATGGCCTCCTCCTCGTCGGCGTAGGGCAGGATCGAGAGGACGGGCCCGAAGATCTCTTCCCGGGCGATCGTCATGTCGTTGCGCACGCCGGCGAAGACGGTGGGCCGGACATAGAATCCGCGCTCCAATCCCTCGGGCCGTCCGGGGCCGCCGGTCACGAGCGTGGCCCCCTCGTCGATGCCCTTCTGGATGAGGCCCTGGATCTTGCTCCATTGAGCCTCGCTCACGACCGGTCCCAGGCGCGTGTCCTCGCCGAAGGGATCCCCGACCACCAGGCTCTCGGCGGTGGCCTTCGCGATCGCCACCGCCTCGTCGTGGCGCGCCGCGGGAACGAGCAGGCGGGTCGGGGCGTTGCAGGACTGGCCGCTGTTCATGGTGCAGCTCATCAGACCGCCTCCGATGGCCGCCTGGAGGTCGGCATCGTCCAGGATCAGGTTCGGGGACTTCCCGCCGAGCTCCTGGGCGACGCGCTTCACCGTGGGCGCCGCCGCTCGGGCGACCTCGATGCCCGCCCGGGTGGAGCCCGTGAAGGAGACCATGTCGACGTCGGGATGACTCGCGATCGCCTGCCCCACCGTCGGTCCGTCGCCGTTCACCAGATTGAACACGCCCGGCGGAAGGCCTGCCTCGTCGACGATCTCCGCGAAGAGGAGCGCGTTCAGCGGTGCGATCTCGGTCGGCTTCAGCACCATGGTGCAGCCCGCCGCGATCGCCGGGGCGACCTTGCACAGGATCTGGTTCAAGGGCCAGTTCCAGGGCGTGATCAGACCGCAGACGCCCACCGGCTCGCGCCGGATCAGCGTCGTCCCCTGCAGGACCTCGAAGGGATGATCCCGAAGGATCTCGATCATCTTCGTGAGGTGGCCCAGCCCAGTGGCGGCCTGCGCCGCCTTCGAGAGCCAGAGCGGAGCCCCCATCTCCTTCGAGATGGTCTCGGCGAGCTCGTCATAGCGCTTCTGGTAGACGCCGACGATCGCTTCGAGGCACTCGATCCGCTCCTCACGGGTCGTCTCCGACCAGCCTGCGAAGGCACGGCGCGCGGCCTCCACCGCGAGGTCGACGTCCTTCGCGCCCCCGAGCGCGATCCGCGCGATGGGCTCTTCGGTGGCGGGATCGATCACGTCGCAGGTCGACGCCTCGACCGGATCGACCCAGCGGCCGTCGACGTAGAGCTGGAGCTTCTCCTGCATCTCTTCTTCTCCTCCTGGTCCCGCAGTGGGAGCCGCTGCAGACCCGGATGGGTTCCGGCGTCGCTATTCCCAGAAGAATATAGCCCTCTCGAGAGCAGCATGCCTCGATCCAGCCGAATCGACGCTTGTGGGGCCGCTCAGTCTCGTCGGCTTCTTCGGGACCGCCCTGCCAGGGCGACGCCGGCCGCGCCGAGCAGCACCGCCGTCATGAGGTCCGGCTCCGGCAACGGATAGATCGCAGCCTCGGCCGTCGCGCTCACTCGATCCGATAGTCGGCGGGATCGACCTCGCGGGTCCGCTCCCAGTACTCGTCGATGGGCCAGGGCGAGAGCGTGTACACCTTGCCCTCCGGATTCTTGTAGTGGCTGTGCTGGATCGTCGGATGGGCCCAGACGAGCGACGAGATCCGATCGACCAGCTCGTCGACGTATCGGTCGTGCACGTCCTGCCGGACCTCGATCGTGCGGGCGTCGGCCGCGATCACGCAGTGGATCGCCTCCAGGGCGTGCATCGTCTGGTACTCGGCGTGGAAGAAGAGCCCGGCGCTATGGGCGAGGTTCGTGCCCGGTCCATAGCAGAGGAAGAGGTTCGGGAAGCCCGGGACGGTGATGCCCAGATACGCCGAGGGCTCGTCTCGCCATTGGTCATGGAGCGAGACGCCGTCCCGACCGATCAGGTCGAAGGACAGGAACTCGTTGTGACGGAAGCCCGTCGCGTAGCAGATCGCGTCCGCCGCATGGAGCCTTCCATCGACGGTCACGATGCCCTCGGGCACGATCCGCTCGATTCCGACTCGAACGAGCTCGACGTTCGGCCGCCGCAGACATCGGAACCAGCTTCCATCATCCTGCAGGATCCGCTTGCCCATGGCTGGATAGTCGGGGATCACCTTCTCGAGCAGATCCGGCCGGTCGGCCAGATGAGAGCGCATCCAGTCGAGCATCAGATCCCGGGTCGCCGCATTGACGGCGTTGACGGACCGGTTCTCGGGATCCACGTGATCGGGATCGATCCGGAACGGCTCCACGCCCGAACGCAATCCGGGCTGGGTCATCATGAATCGCAGCCACCGCCCGAAGAAGGGCAGATGCTGCATCGCCCAGGTCTCGCCGGGGGGCACCTTCGAGCGGTAGATCGGATTGGGCAGGACCCACTGCGCCGTGCGCTGGAAGATCGAGAGGTGGTCGACCTCGTCCGCGATCGTGGGGGCGATCTGGAAGCCGCTGGCGCCCGCGCCGAGGAGCGCGAGACGCAGACCACGCGGGTCGAAGTCCTCGGGCCAGCGCGTCGAGTGGAAGGCGGGGCCGGCGAAGCGCTCCATGCCTTCGATCTCGGGCATTCGGGGGATGTTGAGCGATCCGACCGCGGAGATCAGGAAGCGCGCCTCGAGCGTCTCGGTCTGGCCGTCGGCCGCGCGGACGGTCACCCGCCAGCGCGCCGCGTCCTCGTCCCACTCGGCGCCGCAGACCTCCGTCTCGAACCGGCAATGCGGCCGCAGGGCATGCTCGTCGAGCACCTGCGTGAAGTAGTCCCGGAGCTCGGGATGCTGGCAGTAGTACTCGCTCCAGTGGTCGGCGGGCCGGAAGGCATAGCAGTACTGATGGCTGGGCACGTCGACCCGCGCGCCGGGATAGCGATTCTCCCACCAGGTGCCGCCGGGGCCGGCGTTCTTCTCGACGATCGTGAAGGGCAGGCCAGCCTGAGCCAGACGGATGCCGGCCTGGATGCCCGCCATGCCGGCGCCGATCACGACCACCGGCGACCCCCTCTTCACCCTGCTCTCGACCTCGTCGCCCCAATCGATGGCGGCCGGGTCGACTCCGTCGAGCTGAAGGTCGAAGAGGAAGAGCTCGGCGAGCCGCGACGACATCGGCCCGCACGCCAGGAACGTCATCATCTCGACGAGAAGGTCTCGCGGAAGATCGACGGGCTCGCATCCCCGGTCGCGGTAGGCGGCGATCACGGGCAGCGCCTCCTTCCGGACGGCCGCCTGCTCTTCGGCGGGCATTGCGCCCTGGAGCAGGGCCGGGGCGGCCATCCGGGGTCGGCGGGGCCCGCGGATCCAGGACGGATCGCCCGTCATGTGCACGAGAGAGCAGAGAAGCGCCGGTACGCTCGCGTCTTCCAGCGCCGAGGCGATGGCCGCGTCGCCGTCGTCGAAGGGCCTTCCGGCGTGGGGATTGCGGTCGGGATCGCTCATGACGATCAGCGTGCCACAGTCAGCCGGATCGGCCAGCGAGCCATCCATCCAGCGAGAGCGGAGCTGCTGTGCCGAGGAGAGACGGCCAGGATCGGAGGCCCTCAGTTCGGAAAGAACACGATCTCGTCTTCCGGCTCGAAGGCATCCTGCGTGGTCTTGTCGATCCGCACCGGGATCTCGATGATCCCCGGCCAGAGGGGCTCGGCCTGAGTGGCGTTGTGGGTCGCGAGCAGCGCCTCGAGCGCCTCGACCCGTTCGGGCTGGTCCGCAGCCAGGTTGCGCTGCTCGGTCGGGTCGACCGAGAGGTCGAAGAGCCAGCGCCGGCCGGTCCGACCCTCGGTGATGAGCTTGAAGCCGTCGTGGAGCACGGTCTGGAGGTAGCCCTGACGCCAGAAGAGCGTCTCGTGGGGCACGGTGTCGACCGGTGCCTCGCCGAGGACGAAGGGCATGAGGTCGACGCCGTCGATCACGCGGTCGTCCGGCAGCGGCGTGCCCGCGACGGCGGCGATCGTCGGCGCCAGGTCGATGTGGTTCACGGGGTGGCCGATGCGTGTGCCCGCCGGGATGCGACCCGGCCAGCGCGCGAAGAAAGGCACGTGGGTGCCCCCCTCGAAGTGGGTGATCTTCCAGCCTCGGTAGGGCGCGTTCACGTCCGGCAGACCGAGATAGCCTGCGCCGCCGTTGTCGCTGGTGAAGACGACGAGCGTGTCCTCGTCGAGGCCGAGCTCTTCGAGCCGATCGAGGACGCGGCCGACGCTGCGGTCGAGCGCGACGATCATCGCCGCGTAGACCCGTAACGTCGGGTCCTCGACATGCGAGAGCGCGTCGTAGTCCGACCTCAGCGCCTGCAGCGGATTGTGGATGCCCCAATGCGCGAGATAGAGGAAGAAGGGGCGGTGGCGGTTGGCCTCGACGAACTCGATCGCCTCGTCCGTGTACCAGTCCGTCAGGTAGCCCTCGGGCTCGAAGCTGTGGGAGCCGTTGAACTGCGCCGCGTACTGCATCGAGGCCCAGACCATCCGATCGATGTCGTCGGGGATGCGGGCGTTCACGACCTCCGGCGAGTCCGGCGGCAGATATGCCATGCCCGCCATGTAGAGGCTGTCGTCGAAGCCCTGATCTTCCGGACGCATGCCGGCCGTCGCGCCGAGATGCCATTTCCCGATGTGGGCCGTGCGGTAGCCGGCGGCCTTCAGCATCTCCGCGATCGTGATCTCCTCGGGCGGCATGCCGAGGCGTCGCATGTCGGGCAGATCGTCGAGCGCATCGTGATCCACGTGGGCCTTCAACGCTTCCGGTCGACCGGCATTGGCCCACTCGGCGATGGTTGCGCCGATCCTGAAGACCGGCGTGTACTCGAAGCCGAATCGCGTCGAGTAGCGGCCGGTCATGATCGACGCCCGGGATGGTGCGCAGACGGCATTCGCGGCATAGCCGTTGTCGAAGACCACGCCTTCCCGGGCGAGGCGGTCGATGTGGGGCGTCTGCACGCTGCCATCCGCCGCGCCCCCGTTGAAGAAGGAGACGTCGTTGAAGCCCAGATCGTCGGCGAGGATGACGATCACGTTGGGCGGTCGCTCCGCACCCGGACGCTCCGCCCGGGCCGGCCCTTCGGGCCAGCGGACCTCCTGGCCGGGCCCCACAGGCTGGCGCCATTCGAGAAGCTTCGGCGCCGCCCAGAGGAGCAGCTCCAGCCGCTGGCTCCAGGCGGCGGCGCCCAGCGCGACGAGCGCGACCAGCAGGAGGCCGAGAGCCCGCACGCTCAGCCTTCGCTCGCCGCAGTCGTCCCGAAGCCGGCCAAGGGTGTGGTCTCGATGTTCAGCTGGCCGGCCAGCCCCGCAGCCCGATGCACCGAGATCGCCTGCCACTCCGGCGAGGTCGACATCGACCAGAGCGCCGCGCGATCGGGATACTCGGCCAGGGCCACCTCGTCCCAGAGATCCTCCACCTGCCCCAGCGCCAGGAAGCGGACGTCCCCGGCCCAGAGCGCGCGGCCACCGAACTTCGGCAGCAGCTCGATCACGGCCGTTGCGTAACGCGCGTAGGCCTCGCGACCGCTGAGACCCGCCTTCGCGTCCGGATGATCGGCGGGGTAGGAAGCGTGGTCGCGGAACTTCAGAAGGTTGACCATCACGATGGGACCCGTCGGGCCCTTCTCCTGCATGGCCTCGATGCGGACCGGATCGGTCGGCATCAGCTCGTTGATCACCTCCATGGTCCTCTCCTCCATCCTCGGCATCCGGTCGGGCTCGGTCCCGTCGGGCCTCGAGGATCCGTCGGCGATGCTAGCGCGGCCGGCTCGCGATCGGCTCGCGACCGGCCCGCGACCGGCCCGCCGCCGAGGCGAGCCCGGCAGCGGCGGAGAGAGGCTCGAGCGCCTCAGGCGCTCGCGAGGTCCCGTCGCGCGTAGACGGCGGTCTTCACGATCATGTCATGCAGGGCCTGTCGCCCCACACCCAGAGCCGCGAAGCATCCGCCGAACACGACGAGTCCGGCCAGAGGACTCAGAGGCGCCAGGATCGGCGCGACGATCGCGAGGAGCGCGATCAGCAGCTGTGCGTTCTTCACGGCATAGCGTGCCATCAGCGTCCCCTGCGTCGCCGCCGTTCCCTCCGCAGACCCGACGACGAGCCCCAGCACCCGCTTTCCCGGAGAGGCGCCCGTGAACGCCTCGATGAGGTTGTAGAGCACGCCGAAGACCGTCATCCCGATCGTTCCTCCCGCGATGAATCCGAAGATCGCGGCAAGGTCCACCGAATCCGAGCCCGCCCCCGGACCGGCCAGACTCGACGCACCGGCGCCGAGCACGCCGCCGAAGAGGATGGCGATCAACGTTCCTCCGATGAAGCTCAAGCCCATGTCGATCAGCACCGCGCCGGCGCGCGGCCCGAATCCGATGCGATTCGTCGCCTCGCTCATGATCGCCTCACCTTCCATCATGCCTTCAGCAGTCATCGGGATCTCCTCGATTGAATCGGCCCAGGGTCGAAGGACCGTGGCCGGTCGTCGTTCGCGTCTCGCCGTGACTCCACGGCGTCTCGTGATCGATGGGTGGGCCGCAGGGACCGGGAAGTTACGCGGGCCTCTTCGTCGGCGTGCATTCGGGACTCGCACTGGATTCAGGCCTGCTATGCGAAGGCGCGGACCGGGGTCCGAGACATCGAGGCCATCGGTCTAACGTGGGGAAACCATCACGGCCCAAGGGAGCGCATCCCGTCCAGGCAGGCTCGAGAGTGTCCCTCCGTGGTCCAGCGCCCCGCACCGCTCTGCGAGAGGGCCGACTCGTCGCCCCGATCTCGGCCCCGGTCCCGGGACCGACTCGGGACCCGGCTCCGGCCCGGACTCCGGCTCGGCCGGAGCGGCGGCAGCTGCAGAAGCACCAGCAGCAGCGAGAACGACGGTGACGATCCGACCCGGCCCACCCGGAGCGCGACTTGCAAGACTTGCGTGAGCTCGTCCCGGGACCGATTCTCGAAGCCGGAGTCCATGCGATCCATCTTCTCTCTCATCGCGACGCTCGTCCTCCTCCCCTGTTGCAGCGGGGATCGAGGGAACGGAGACGGCGAGCGGGTCGTGACCTTCTCCGGCAGCGCGGTCGGAGCCGAGGCGGAGACCCTGCGAACGCAGCTGGACGCCTTCGGCGAGCAGACCCCCGGCGTGCGCGTCGACATCCTCTCGACGCCCGACGCGGCCGACCAGCGACATCAGCTCTATGTCCAATGGCTGAATGCCCGGACGCCCGACCCCGACATCCTCCAGCTCGACGTGATCTGGACCGCGGAGTTCGCGGCCGCCGGCTGGATTCTCGCGCTCGACGGATTTCGACCCGACACCGGCGCGTTCTTCCCGGCCGCCCTCCGCGCCAGCTCCTGGCGCGGCTCGCTCTACGCCATCCCCTGGTTCGTCGACGTGGGGATGCTCTACTGGCGCACGGACCTCGTCGACGCGCCCCCGAAGACCTACGCCGAGCTGCGGGACGTCGCGGCGAGCCTGCTCGACGATGAGGTGCCCTACGGCCATGTCTGGCAGGGCGCTCGCTACGAGGGGCTGGTCGTGAGCTTCCTCGAGCATCTGCATGCCTTCGGCGGAAGCGTGCTGGATGCGCAGGGCCGAGTGGTCGTGGATGCGGAGCCGGCGGTCGAGGCGCTCCGCTTCATGCGCGAGGCCATTCATCGGGAGGGCGTGGTGCCCGAGTCAGCGCTCACCTGGCGGGAGGAGCAGACCCGCTTCGCGTTCCAGAACGGCCGCGCCGTCTTCATGCGGAACTGGCCCTACGCCTACTCGTTGATGCAGGACCCCTCGGAGTCTCGGGTGGCGGGTCTGTTCGAGGTCGCCCCGCTTCCGGCCGGGCCGGGCGGGCGCAGCGCCTCGGCTCTGGGCGGCGCACAGCTCGCCGTGAACGCCCACAGCGAAGAGCCCGAGGCCGCCTGGCGACTGATCGAGTTCCTGACCCGGCCCGAGCAGATGCTGGAGCGCGCGCGGGCGCTGGGCCAATACCCGGCTCGGCGCGACGCCTACGATCTCCCGGAGCTGGCCGACGCGCTCTCCGTCGACCCCGCCCGCGCGCGGGCCATCATCGAGCATGCCGTGCCGCGCCCCGTCAGCCCCGTCTATCCGCAGCTCTCGTCGATCCTCCAGATCTGGCTCCACAGGGCGCTCACCCGACAGCACGACCCGGCCCGGGCGCTCGAGCAGGCGGCCCGGGAGATCCGGCATCTGCTCGAACGCCTGGATCTGCAAGGACCGGCGACGAACGACGGACGCAGTGGAAACGAGGCGAGCGACGGAGGGGACGGGAACGACGGGAGTGAAGAGCATGGCTGAGTCGGTCTCGCTCACCCGGACGCAGCGTCGCGAACGACGAACGGCCTGGATGCTGGTCCTGCCGGCCCTCGGAACCATCGTGGTCGTCACGCTCTTTCCTCTCGCATGGACCTTCTGGGAGTCGCTCCATCTGCACGATCTCCGCATGCCCTGGCTCGGTCGTCCCTTCGTGGGTCTCGACCATTATGCCGGGCTCGTCTCAGACCCCCGCTTCTGGGGGGCGTTCTGGCATACGGCACTGTTCACGGGCGTGACCGTGGCGGCAGAGCTGATCCTGGGTCTCGTTCTCGCCCTCGGACTCGACCGGGTCCGACGGGGCAGAGGCCTCGCGCGCGTGCTGATCCTGCTGCCATGGGCGGTGCCGACCGCGGTGGCCGCGCTGATCTGGCGGTTCATGTTCGAGGGGAAGACCGGCGTGGCCAACGAGCTGCTGGTCACCCTGGGCCTGCTCGAGGAGCCGCTGATCTGGTTCGTCGATCCGGTCCTGGCCTGGGTTCCGGTGATGCTCGGGGACGTCTGGAAGATGACTCCCTTCGTGGCCCTGCTGCTCATCGCGGGCCTGCAGAACATCCCGGACGAGCTGTACGAGGCCGCCCGCATCGACGGCGCGAGCCCCTGGCAGCGCTTTCGGGAGGTCACCCTGCCCCTGCTGCGCCCCGCCCTGCTGGTCGCCCTCCTCTTTCGGACGCTCGATGCGCTTCGGGTCTTCGACCTGGTCTACGTGCTCACCGGGGGCGGACCGGGCACGGCCACCGAGCCTCTCTCGGTCTTCGCCTTCGAGACGCTGCTCCAGAGCCTCCGCTTCGGATACGGCTCCGCCATCTCCATGACCGTGTTCGGAGCGGCCTTCCTGATCGCGCTCCTCTTCATCCGCGTGCTCGGCCAGGATGGCGTCGAGCCGGAGGCCTCATGAAGAAGCTCCACGCCTGGATGGCGCCCGTCGCGGTCGGCCTGTTGCTCGCAGCGGCTGCCTTTCCCCTCTATTGGACGCTGAAGTCGTCGCTGGTCCCGGAGGCCGAGCTCTTCCGGGATCCATCCTTCCTGCCGCGGCAGATCACCCTGGATCATTATCGCTCGCTCTTCGAGGTGCGCCGCTTCTGGATCCCGATCCGCAACTCCCTCGTGGTCGCGGGCGCCACCACCTTCTTCGCGGTCGGCGTCGGCTCGCTCTGTGCCTACGCGCTCGCCCGCATGCGCTTCCGGGGCAAGGGAGTCCTGCTCTCGTTCATTCTGGCCATCTCGATGTTTCCCCAGATCTCCATCGTCTCCCCCCTCTATCTGGTGCTCCGCGAGCTCGGGCTCATCAATACCTACCCCGGGCTGATCCTGCCCTACCTGACCTTCGCCACGCCCCTGACCGTGTGGCTCCTCGTCGGATTCTTCCGGCAGCTTCCACCCCACCTGGAGGAGGCGGCGCGGATCGACGGCGCCGGACGGATGCGAAGCTTCTGGGAGATCATCCTTCCCCTCTCCGTCCCGGGGATCGCGACGACCGCCATCCTCACGTTCCTGTACGCATGGAACGAGTTCATCTTCGCCCTCTCGTTCACCGTCGGTCCCGAGCGACAGACCGTGCCAGTCGCGATCGCCTTGTTCCGGGGGCGCTACCAGGTTCCGTGGGGAGAGATCCTGGCGGGCGTGGTGGTGGCGACGTTGCCCGTGGCGCTGCTCGTGCTGTTCTTCCAGGGCCGGATCGTGCGCGGGCTCACCTCCGGCGCGGTGAAGGGTTGAGGAGGCGAGCGTGGCGCGGCTGAGATACGAGCGGGTCGACAAGCGATTCTCGGCAGACGCGGTCGCGATGGACGGCGTCAGCCTCGAGATCGAGGACGGGGAGTTCATGGTCTTCGTGGGCCCATCGGGCTCGGGCAAGAGCACCTTCCTGAGAGTGCTGGCCGGTCTCGACGCGCCGACCGGCGGACGCATCTTCATCGACGACGAGGACCTGACCGACGCAGAGCCCAAGGACCGCGATCTCGCCATGGTCTTCCAGGCCTATGCCCTCTATCCCCACAAGACCGTACGCGACAACCTCGAGTTCGGGCTCCGCATGCGGGGAATGGCGGCCGACGAGCGACGCGAGCGGGTGGAGCGGATCGCGCGCACTCTCGACATCGGGGGGCTGCTCGATCGGAAGCCGGCCCAGCTCTCCGGCGGTCAACGTCAGCGGGTCGCGCTCGGGCGCGCGCTCGTGCGGGAGCCCAGGGCCTTCCTGCTCGACGAGCCGCTGTCCAATCTCGACCCCGCGCTCCGTCTGCACGCCCGGACGGAGCTCGCCCGCCTGCACCGGAGCCTCGAGGCCACCTTCCTCTACGTGACCCACGATCAGGAGGAGGCCATGACCCTGGGCGACCGGGTCGCCGTCCTGCGCAAGGGCCGGATCGAGCAGGTCGCCTCGCCCATGGAGCTCTACCGCCGGCCCGCGACGCGATTCGTCGGCGAGTTCATCGGATCCCCGTCGATGAACCTCTATCGATGCCGGGTCGTGCGGGAGCGCGGCGTTCGATTGGAGACGGCGGCGCTCCGGCTCCAGCTCGACGAGGCGGCGCCGAGCGGGCTCGAGGACGAGGTCTGGCTCGGCGTCCGTCCACACGACGTCGAGCGAGTCGATGCGGAGACGTCCGGCGAAGAAGGGAGGGCGCGTGCGGGGTCCGAGGCCGACGCCGAGGGCACCGTGGACCTCGTCGAGCCCCGCGGCAGTGATCTCCTGGTGCGGGTCCGGCTGGATGCGAAGAGCGATCGGACACAGGAGACCGACGCGGATCGCCTCGCGATCGTCCTGCCGCCAGAGCCCCGCGTCGAGGAAGGCGAGCGGATCGCGGTCCGCTTTCCGCGGAGTCGCCTCCACTACTTCGACCCGAACGACGAGACGCGAATGGATCAGTGATCGGCGACGGAGAACGGGGCCGGCCGAGCCGGAGTGGCGGCGAAGTCGGCCTCGAGAAGCTCGCGCGCCTGCTCGCGGATCGCGAGATCCTCGGCCCGCAGCTCGGGCCGAGGCTCGAGGCTCGCCACGCTCTCGAGCAACGACCGGATGCGCTCTCGCCGATCCGGTGCGCGATCGCGCAGCGCGAGCGCCATGATCAGCTCGTTGCCCGGATCCTCCGGCGCGATCTCGAGCGCGCGCTCTGCCATGGGAATCACCTTCTCCCGATCCACCCAGCCCGAGACGAACGGAATCCGCGGGAGATCCGCGTGCAGCCGAGAGAGCAGGCGGAACGCGCCCCCCCGCTCGATGGCGGGCTCGACGCGGGTGGCGAGCCGGGCGTTCTCGTGCATGCGGCCGGCGATGCCCTCCCGCACGATCGTGAAGAGTCCCACCCGCTGGCCGTGGGCTCCCCACACGATCGCGGACCAGAAGTGGATCTGGGCGACGTCGCGCCCCGCCAGGCGGCTGTCGTTCAGCCAGGCCTCGAGGGACTCCTCGTCGAGATCGGCGACGGACTCGGTCTCGACCCTTTGCGCGAGTGCCGCGAGTGAGGCGTCGGCGAGCTCGGTGCTCCTCCGGATCGCCTCGTCCTTCCTCTCCTGCGAAGCGGTCGTGAACTCGCTCAGGTAGTGAGCCGCCCGGAGCGCCTTCCAGCGCGCCTCGATCGTGGCCTCGATCGGAGCCGCCTCGTCGATCGCCTGCCGATAGGCGGAGAGCGCCTCTTCGGTCCGATCGGCCACGGCGAGACGCCCCTCGAGCTGCTCGGCGCGCGTGCGCCAGAGCCGATCCGCCTCGGCGAGACGCGAGTCCGTCTGCTGGGCGATCGCCGCAGCGGCTCCGAGAGCGAGCGCGGCGCAGAGGGCGCGGAGGAAGATGGGAACGACGAGAAGCGCTGGACCGCGAGAGCGGACGCGTCCCCGGGTCGCGCGTGGGGTCCCGAGCCCCGATGCGCCTCGAATGCCCACTCGCTCGTTCATGGACTCTTCCGTCCTTCCCTTCCTGCCGGCGCACCCGGCGTGTACCGCGTGTACGCTTCGCTTCGATCGCCGGTGGCCGGTGCGATCGAGGGGTTCATGAGATGGCCTCTATCCTCCGAGTATAGGCGCCGTGTGCGACGGCGGATCAGGGCGCCCGCTGCGGTGCAGGATGCGACCGCAGGGCAGGAGCAGGCACGCGTCCGGGTGCTCGCAGCCGGACGGGGAGGAGCTCGCCATGACATCCGGACTGAGTCGAAGGCGCTTCATCGAGATCGCGGGACGCGCCGGGACCGCACTGCTCGCGATGCCCGGCCTCGCGTGGGCCCAGGAGCGCGCGCTGGCGATCCACGAGGCCACGCACAACACCCTGCTGGGCGCCGTCGGCGTCCGGCTGAGACAGCTCTTCGGTGGGCGCCCACAGCCCTACAAGAGCTATCCGGGCGCAGAGCGCACGCGGCTTCCGGAGGCGGAGTCCGGCCCGGCTCGCTCGCTCGTCTCGGCGCTCGATGCGCGCCGATCGGAGCGGCCGATGGAGCGGCCGATGGCGGGGCCGGGACAGGCCGAGCCGAAGGACGAGCCGCGGGTCGGCACGGACCTCGAGACGAATCCGACCGAAGGCTCGATCACCCTCGCTCGGCTCACCCGTGTGCTCGAGGCCGCCAACGGAGTGACCGGGCGTGGGCCGGGCGGGATCCGGCTGCGCGCCGCGCCCTCGGCGGGCGCTCTGTACGCTGGCGAGCTCTATGTCGTCGCCGAGTCGGTGGAAGGGCTCGCGACCGGTCTCTACTACTACTCTCCGCTCTCCCGGGAGCTGGTACTCCTGCGAGAGGGATCGCATCGCTCGACGGTGGCCGCGGCGCTCGAGGCTCCCGCCCGAACGGCAGGCGTCGCGGCGGTCGTGCTCGTGACCAGCGTCTTCCCCCGCTATCGCTGGCGCTATGCGAACCGCGGCTACCGCTACGGACTGATCGACGTGGGGCATGTCAGCGAGAACCTTCGCCTCGCGACGACCTCGGCCGGCATGGCGGTCTCGAGTCAGAGACGATTCCACGACGACCGGCTGAACACGCTCCTCGACATCGATGGGCTCGACGAGGCCGCATGTGCGGTCCACCTGCTGGGCGGTCCGGAGGGAAGCGCTTCGAAGGCGCCCCGGACACGCGATCTCGTCGAGGCCACGGCGGCCGGGCTCGGGCTGCCGCCTGCAGCCGACGATCCGCCCGACCACTATCACGCGCGCACGAAGCTCGTGCCCGCTGCGGCGGCGGTCGCAGGGTCTGCGGAGCCCGGGCGCAGAGAGGGCGAGTCCGGCGCCAAGGACGCGAGCGAGAGCGAGCGCGATGATGGCGGGAGCCCTGGTGAGCGCGAACGAGAATCGGTCGAGGGCGGGAGCGTGATGACGCTCGCCCCTCGCGAGGATCCCGGCGCGGCGGTCGAGCAGCTCATCCGCCATCGCCGCTCCGCTCGACGCTTTGCGCCAGACCCCATCGCCCGAGCCGATCTGGCCTTCGTGCTCGACGCAGCGCTCGGTCGCGAGGAAGGGAAAGAGGCCCATCTCGAGCTGCTCGTCTTCATCCACCGCGGGGTGGATCTCGAGTCGGGGCTCCATCGGGTCCGCCGCGGCGCCACGGGTGCTCCGGAGCTCGTCCGCGAGCAGGCGGGTGACCTCTCCGATCGACTGGTCGAGGCTTGCCTCGGCCAGGAGAAGGCCGGAGCCGCGGCCGCGGCCATCGCGATGGTCGGCGCGATCGAATCCGCGGCGGAGACGGGCGGCGACCGCAGCTACCGCGACCTCTGTCTCGGAGCGGGGGCCGTGGGACAGCGAATCTACCTGGCGGCCGAATCGGTAGGCATTGCGGCCCGCAACCTCTCGGCCTTCGTCGACGAGCGGCTGAATGCGCTGTCCGGACTCGACGGCCGTCGGAAGGCTGTGCTCCATCTCACGATGTTGGGACCGGGCGACTGAAAGAGGTCCGGATCCGGGGCGCACGACCCCGATTCGACCTTCAGCGAGCGGAGCCCTCCCACGCGAGAGTCGAGACGCCCGCGAGCCGCGACGGCCGGGAACGAGGCTTGCATTGCCCTATCGCAAGCCCAGTCTCATCCCATCCGGCTCAGGCGATTCCGGTCGCTCCGGAGCCGCCGCTCGCAAGGAGGTCCCCATGGAGATCACGATCGAGACCGCGGAGGTGACGGAGTGTGCAGCCAGGAGCTGTGCCTACAATCGCGAAGGCGGCTGCCACGCCCGCGCCATCACGATCGGAGACGGCGTCCATCCGATGTGTGACACCTTCCTGCCCACGGACGGATCCCATTGCCGCGCCTCGTCGGCGCCCAGCGGCGTGGGCGCATGCAAGGTCGCCTCCTGCCAACACAACGAGGACTTCGAGTGTCAGGCCGAGCGGATCGCGCTCGGCGCCCACTCCGATCACGCGGACTGCATCACCTTCGCGCCAGCCTGACGGCCGGGCGGGTCGATCGGAACCCGGTCCCAGCCCCGGCTCGGCGACACGCGACCGAGCGCGACCCCCTGCGACTCCCCGCCACAGGAGCCCGACCGGGCCCTGGAGGCGATCCGATCCGCCCCCGACCGTGATGCCCGGCATCGGATGCGAATCCGCGCTATTCGTTCGCCAGCTGACTAATGACCAGCTGACGAATGAAATGAAGAGGGGAGGCTCGAGGCTTCATGCGAGAGAACGACCTTCCTCGTTCGACCGGCAGCCGCCGGTCCCCCTACCTCGACCCGCGCGTCGCTTCGAGCGTCGGTCTCTTTCTCCTCGTCTCGGCGGCCCTCCTCCTGGCCGGATCGCCCGCCTCGGCCCAGTGCGCCACGGCACCCAACCCGATCGTCTGCGAGAACGCCCGGCCCGGCACCCGGAGCTGGGAGATCGACGGCCCGATCTCTTCCGACTCGGGCGCCGAGATCCAGGGCTATGCGTCGGCCACGAGCGTCGACACCGGCGACTCCATCGACCTCCACGTGACGGTCGCGGGCGACGCGAGCTGGGACTGGATCCCGAGCCCGGCGACCGAGGCCTTGGCAGCCGCCCACAGCTGGCGCATGGAAGGGCGTGGTCCGCGTCCTGAGAGGCGGCTACGTGACCGACTACTACGCCGACGGTAGCCGGCGCTTCCTGCCGATCCTGCAGCTCGACGCGAACGGCAACCTCGCGGTCCAGCTCGAAGGCGGTGGCTACCACGTGCTGGCGACCGGTTCCTCAGCCACCGACTATCACGCCCATGAGGTGATCTTCGACCCCGGGAGCCAACGGGCGGTCTACGTCTTCGACGGCGAGCCGATCGAGATCTGGGGTGGCTCGTCGACCCTGCAGCGGCAGATCACCTTCGGTCAGGGAGCTTCGTTCGAAGCCGGCCGCGCGCGCTACCGGTCGGTGCGCTTCGAGCCCGTTCCCGAGCCCGAGACGGGCGCCGCTCTGCCTGGAGCATTGGTCTTGCTGGTCGGGCTGGCGAGCAGACGGGGCCGGCGCGTCCGGCGCGCCTCGTCGGCGATCTAGAACCGCCATGCGGTCGTCGGACCTTCACGAGTCGAATGAGCGGCCCGCGACGGGTCGGAACACGCCGGGGTGAAGGAACGATGAGCGGCTTCGAGAGCAAGCCGGCCGCACGAGAGGCGGTCTGGAGTCGGCTCGAGGCGGAGGAGCAGGCCGCCTTTCCCTTCCCGCCGACGGGTCGCATCCCCAACTTCAAGGGCGCGCGCCGCGCCGCGGAGTGGCTCCTCGACGACGCCCTCTTCGACGGGGTGCGGCGTCTCAAGGCGAATCCGGACGCGCCCCAGCGATTCGTCCGCGAGCTGGCGCTCGAGCGGGGCATCGAGCTCCTCGTCCCGACTCCGCGCCTCCGGGCCGGCTTTCTCCGTCTTCGGCCGGACGCCATCCCCGCGGCCGAACGTCGAAAGGCCGTCTCGCTCTCGGGCATGAAGCGATGGGGGGAGAAGGTGGAGCTCGAGTCGATGCCCGAGGTGGACCTGATCGTCACGGGCTGCGTGGCGGTCACGGGTGAGGGAAAGCGCTGTGGAAAGGGGGAGGGCTACTCGGACCTCGAGTTCGGGATCCTGCGCGAGCTGGGGCATCCCGTCGTACCCATCGTGACGACGGTCCATCCGATCCAGATCGTCGAGGATTTTCCGCGAGAGACGCACGACATCGCGCTCGACCTCTTCGCCACGCCCGACGAGTCCATCCGGATCGAGGCGCCCCTCGAACCCCCGAACGGCATCGACTGGGATCGGCTCTCGGAGTCGGACCTCGAGGCGATGCCGGTGCTGGCGCAGCTTCGCCAGTCGTCTTCACCGTCGCGGTAGACGGCGCTCCGCGAGCCCCCTGGCCCCACGCCCCCGGATGCGGATAACCTCGGGAATGGCCGAGCTCTGCTACGAGACGATCAACCGTTCGCCCTTCCTGACCCCCGGCTTCGAGGCCGACCTGCCCGCACAGATGCGCGCTGCGGGGAAGGCCGGCTTCCGCTGGACCGGGCTCGACCTCCCGTCCATCCGGCAGTATCTCGAGCGGGGCGGAAGCCTTCGGGATCTGCGCAGCCTGCTCGAGGACGTCGGACTCCGATGCCTCGAGCTGCAGCCTCTGATCTTGAGCGAGGACGTCGAGGCGACGCGGGACGAGGCGCATGCCTTCGCCGAGGTCGCCGCCTTCCTGGACGTGCCCTGGGTCCAGGGCGGAGTCGTGGCCGAGCCCTCGCCGGCACTGATGGACAGCTTCCGGGTCGCTGCGTCGACGCTGGCCGAGGCCGGAGCCGCGATCGCCCTCGAGTACCTGCCCTTCAACGCGCTCTGCAGCATCGCGGACACGCGCCGATTTCTGGCCCGGAGCGGGGTCGAGAGCGCCCGCATCGTGGTCGACACCTGGCATTTCTTTCACGGTCCCGACGAGTGGATGGACCTCGAGACGCTCGCCGTCGAGGAGCTCGCCTATCCACAGTTCAACGACGCTCCCCCGCTCGAGAGCGAGGACCTGATGTACGAGACGACCCAGCGGCGCGTGCTCCCGGGTGCGGGCCGCTTCGACCTCGAACGCTTCAGCCGCCTGATCCTCGACAAGGGCTACGAGGGTCCCGTCAGCATCGAGATCCTGTCTGCGAGCCTCCGCCAGGAGACGCCGGAGCGCTTCGCCCGAGCCGCCTACGAGGCCAGTGCGCCCTATTGGAGCCGCTAGGTCCAGTCGTCGAGCGACGCCCGCCACGGTGGGGACGTCGCCAGGGCGTACCCCGGCAGACGGTGAAAAATGAACAATGGGAGAGCGCCTCGCTCCGGAGCCTGGCGTCGGGGGTCACCAGCGACAGGCCGAGAGCCCCCACGACGCGAGGGCCTCTCCCTTCGAAATCGGCTCGCCCCTTGCAAACACTCCCGACGAGATGTCGATTCGCGTGGGGGAGCTCGCGTGGGGAGAGGTCGGCTCGCGCGATGGCTCGCGCGATGGCTCGCGCGATGGAGAGGATGGACGGGACGGAGAGCTCGGGGAGTCGCGAGGCGAGGTCGCCGAGTCGAAGGCTCGCAGGCTCGCGGAACGGCTTCATCGACGGGCCCGGGAGGAAGAGGCATGCAGACGAGCGGTCTGGACGAGCGCGATGAGCGGCGAAACCTGCCCCCGAAGCGCT
>CAYXLY010000005.1:0-24615 GCA_964466005.1 uncultured Spirochaetaceae bacterium
CTGCGACCACCGTGATCGAGGGGGGTCGCGCCTACTGGGTCTTCACCGAGCGGGGCTCCGATCATCCGGGCTCGCTCGAGGTCCGCGTACCGATGGGCGACCGGCTCGCCTACGGCGGCGCCGTCGTCGAGCAGACCGTCTCGATCCGGAATCGGTCCTCGGTCCAGAAGACGGTCACGATCGCCGCAGGGGGCACCGACGCTGGTCTCCTCTACGTACGCAACCCCGACCCCACGGCGCCGGCCGGACAGGAATGGCTGCCTCTCGCCCGGGACTTCGTGCTTCCAGCGGGTGGGTCGATCGCGGCGCGGATCGGATTCCGGCGGGTCGGAGCGGCCGCGGGCAGCTATGCGGCGGTCCTGAACGTCGACGATGCGATCGGTAGCCGCGTCTCCTTTCCCGTCACGGCGACGGTGAGCACGATGCCCTCGGATCTCTCGGGGCTCTGGGTCGGCGACGTACGCATCGACGCCGTGAGCGGCGTGCACGCCTATCTACGGACCTGCCAGGAATGCTCGCCGCGGGTCGACGCGAACGGCGATCCGGTCGACTGCCCCGAGAAGGGGCAGCCGGCGCCTCCCGGCGAGACGCATTACGGGGTCTGCCTGCATCCGGAGGGCGATCCGCGCGCGGGGCTGCCGATCGTGACGGATACGAGCGTGCCGCTGCCGGTCGCGAGCCCCTTCTCCTATCGGGTCCTGATCCACGTCGACGCCTTCGGCCAGGCCCGGCTACTGAAGGAGGTGATCCAGATGCGACGGGGCGAGGGCAGTGCCAACCCCGGCGAGCTCGTGCTCCTCACGGACGATCTCGCGATCCCCTTCTTCGCGCCGATCGCGCTCCGCGACGGCGAGCTCGTCGGCCGTCGCATCAGCACGCCGGCCTACGACTTCGAGGGGCGCAGCCGCTCCATGTCGGGGACCTTCGGCACCGAGCTCGAGGTCGGCATTCCCTTGCCCGCCGATCTGCCGACGAACCCCTTCCTTCATCGCTTCCACCCGGACCACAACGCCCTCGACGAGCAGTTCCAGCCCGAGACGGGGCTGCCGGGCCACCTCACGGAGGTGCCCTCCGCCCTGCGGCTTCTCTCCTTCGTCTTCGATCCGCCCGATCCCGATGGTCTGCTCTCGGGCTACAGCGAGTGGGGCGGCCGCTTGTTCGAGGAGGTCGTGGGGCTCCACAAGAATACGATCGTCTCGACCGGCGTCTTCGCCCTGAAGCGCGTCAGCTTCGTCGCCGAGCTGGATCCGGCGCAATGAGGCGCGGGGGCGAGCGAGCAGTGACCTCCGCACGGACCGGGTGCACGCGTCCGGGTCGTCGCGAGGGTCGAAGCGACGGGAATCGGAATGGAGCGAAGAGGATGCGGATGAAGTGCACGATCACCGGACTCCTGCTGGGTCTGCTCGCAGCCGGTTCGTCGATGGCGGCGCCCTGGCCCGCGCTGCTCTCGGCCGGACCGAGTGAGAGCTCGGCCCGGATCAGGGACGTGGCCGCCGACGGCCGCGGCAACGTCTATGCCATCGGCGAGTTCGAGGGTGTGCTGGGAACGGGCCCGGGAATCGTCTCCGTCGGCCAGGAGGACGTGTTCGTCGCCAAATTCGATGGAGGCGGCCAGCTCGTCTGGCTGCGCGGCATGGGGGGCTCCGGCCGGGACCGCGGCCATGAGATCGAGGTGAACGGCGCCGGCCAGATCTTCATTTCGGGCACCTTCGATCGCGAGGTCACGATCGGCTCGGCCGAGCTCACCGCGAGCTTCAATGGTGCTTATGTCGCATCGATCGACCCGGATGGCGTCTGGCTCTGGGCGGAATCGAAGGAGCACGGCAACAATGAGCCCTCGGGCCACGGAGCCAGCGCGAGCGCAGGCGTCTACTCCGCGAACAGTCCGGGATCGTCGACACTGACGTCGAATTTCCTCACGAAGCGCCGTCAGGACAACGGAAGCGAGATCTGGACTCTCGATCTGGGAGCGGGCTTCGATGTGGAGCGCGTCGCAGCCGGCAGTGACGGAAGAGTCTTCGTCGAGCTCGCGACGAGCAGCCTCGGCGATGCCACCGTCTGCGGCGTTCCCTTCAGCGCCGGTCGCCGTATCCTCGTCGTCCAGGTCCAGGACGTGCTGCCCGAGTCGCCGAGCGATCCGCCGAGCTTCGGCGAGTGCATCGTCTCGAGCATCCGGGAGGTGACGGGCGGCATCCTGCAAGACCTGGCGGCCTCGGGCCTCGAGAGCGCCTACGCCGGCGTCGAGTTCGGCAACAACGATCTCGCCCCCAACCTGAACGTGACGAAGCTCTCGAGCACCGGGACCATCGCCTGGACGCGAGCCTTCTTCGGGGACTTCATTGCGGACTCTCCTTTCGAAGCCGGATGCTGCAGGGAGAGCTCGGTCGGCGTCACCATGGACGCGCTCGGCGATGTCTACGTCTCGGGCGTGTACCACGGCAGGGTGCTCGGACAGACCCCGACGGGGAACCTGTTCACGCTCAGCGGCCCCCGTCCCGAGCCCACCCTCTTCGTCGCGAAGCTGAGTCGCGCGGACGGAGAGGTCCTCTGGTTCAACGAGGTCGATCCGGCGGAGTCGGCGAACGGGGATCGACTGATCACGACCGCCCTCACCATCGATGCGAACGGACGGCTCTTCGTCGGCGGTGCCCTCGACGGCATCGCGACCTTCGCCGACTCCCTCACTTCAGCAGAGGACATGACCCTCGTCTCCAGCCGATCGGGAGCACCGGACGGCGCGATCCAGGTCTTCAGCAACGCCTCGATCGGGATCGACGCGAGCTACGACGGGACGACCACGAGTCAGACCACCTTCGAGTTCTCCCTGGCGGGCGGAGGCAACGCGGACATCCGTTTCGTCGATCCGGTCGGGGGCCAGAGCCTGCTCCGGATCTTCGCCTTCCGGATCGACGGCACCGACAGCCAGGCGGGATTCCACATCCAGGCCAACGACCGGACCGGCCTGCAATTCGAACGGATCTTCGGGTACCCCCACGACAAGAATGATCCGACGGCCTACGACTATGCCGTCGTCGTCGATCCCGGCGGCGGCGAGGTGCGCGTCTATCAGGATGGCGAGCTGCTCGATGCCTCGGCGGGACTCGATCCGAGCTCCGTCTTCGTGCTCGGGGGACTTCAGGCGGGCGCGAATCCCTGGCCCGCGTCGACGCCCGGGCCGATCCTGGCGGACCTGCGGGTCTACACGAATCTCGCGCGCACGCAGTCGGAGATCGAGGCCGACCTCTTCACGGATCCTTCCGATCCGACGGATCTCTACGTGCACTACCGCTTCGACGAGGCGTCGGGAACGACGCTGCTCGACGCCGGCTCGAACTCCGCTCGGGATGCCACGATCTCCGGCTCCTCGTTCGGCTGGCGTCGTACGGGGATTCTCCGCGGCCCACGATCCGGCGCGAGCGAGGGCTACATCGCCCGCATCGACCCCGTCGGCGGCGAGTGGTTCGAGAGTCAGATCTGGACGATCGGCCAGCCGGTTCCGAAGCCGGCCCTGGCGGCGGGCAAGCCGACGATCGTGGTGCCTGGACTCGACGCCGCCGAGGCCGAGGCCTTCTTCTTCTGGAATCCGGTCGAGGCGGAGCTCTACGCGATCGCCCCGGTCGTGGCCACCCTGCTCTGGCCCAGCGATCCCGATGCGCTCTCGGAGGCGCCCTCGATCGAACGGACCGGGACGAGCGACTTCCCGGCCATGCCACAGCTTCATGTCAGCGGTGCCCCGACCACGCTCAGTCCGACGAATGGAGTCCGCTCGTTGGTCGGTGTGGTTTATCCCTTCGACGGCGCTCCGCTCATCGGCACGAACGCGGATGGGGAGCCGATCTTCAGCCGGGCGCTGCAACCCGGGGACAACGCCTTCACGGTGCTCCACTACGTGAACGGACCCCAGGCCGATCCGACCGCCTATCCCTCGGAGTTCCAGGTCGTCTGGACCCGGCCCTGGGACGATGGGGGATTCGTCGAGGAGGCGGGCGCGGGAAGCTGTCTCATCGGAAGCCGGCTCTCGGACGCACGACACGAGTCCGCGATCGGCACAAACGGCTGGGTCGTGAATGCGCGCTCGCATTTCGACGGCGTCGGCGTCGATGCCGCCTACGACCGAAGCTCCCGGCAGGGCGTGATCATTCCGGTGAACGTCGATGGCGAGGAGCGGGACGACGACCTGGCGGTCGCCTGGTATACGACCGACGCGCTCGGGGTCGAGTGGCCCGATCTGCCCGTGCGCTACGAATGTCGCTGGCCGACGCCCGCCGAGGGCCTCGAAGAGATCGTCATCGCCAGCACGATCGGGACCGGCCCGATCTCGCCGGATCTCTTTCCGAACCGCCGCCTCTACAACCAGCCGAATCCTGCACTGCCCGGCTTCAATCCGAACGAGGAGCACGCGCGCTTCCTCGGCAGCACCGCCTACGCGCTGCGAAGCGATCTGAACGAGCCGATCGGTGCCTCCGAGCCCTACGTGCTCGTCAAGTACCAGAGCCCCGCCGACGGCGACTGGGCGATGCGCGTCTTCAGCGTCATCGCCTCGAACGCGACCTTTCCGTTCGGACCGCGGCCGGCGGAGCCCGATCCCTTCGAGCTCGAGGTCGGGCTGCTGGTCCAGGCGCCGTCGCCACTCAACCAGATGCCGGGCTGCGAGAATGAGACCGCCGTCTTTCCGGAGCCGGTCGCGGGCGTGAATACCAGCGCGGCCTGGCGCTCGCAGGCGGACTTCCTCTACGCGCGTCGCGCGACGACCTCGAATAGCGAGCTCAGCATTCGCTATGCCTACCCGCTCGATGCGTCCTTCTACTACGATCTCGACGGCGACGGCGAGAACGACGAGCCGACGGGCGCCTGCCTGCCCTGGCTGAGCCGGCTCGACGGCGACCTCGAGACGCCGGTGGACGTCTTCTACGGCTTCACATGGCCGGCCCAGGCGCCGCTGCTCTCGGTCGGCGAGACCCTCACCGTCCAGAAGAGCGGGCTTCCGAACATCGCCAGCCAGGCCTCGGTCGAGGTGATCTACGACGAGGTCGCCGAGGCGGACCTCGCGGACGCTCCGGAGGTCTCGGCGGTCCGGCTCTACGATCCGATCAGCGAGCGGAAGGTCGCGCTCTCGTCCTTGCCGGGCACGCTGCCCACCACGACCCGCGCGGGCCGGACGCGCATCGACACGCTGCCCTTCGTCCTGCGATCCCGTCTCAGCTTCGACCCGGACAGCGAGCAGCTCGTCTTCGGGGGCGTACTCGATACGAGCCGCGCTGGCGAGCCGCTACTGCTTCCGAACGTCATGACCCAGCGCGACGTGGACGACGTCTGCGCAATCGTCGACTGCGGGTCGAACGTCGACTTCGCCGATGCGCTCGAGCGGCTTCGTCGGCGGACCCGTAATCCGAACTGCATCGACACCGACCGCGACGGCTCGCCGGAGCCGATCGGTCAGGGCACGCCGGACGATGCCTATCTCGTCGGCTTCGTCGACGGCAACCGCAGCTGCGATCACGTCGACTTCCCTGGCGAGATCCCGGTCGACTTCGTCTCGACCGCCGACGGCGTTCCGGAGGCGCAGCGATTCAGTGGCGGCCCCGTCGCGCTGACCGCCGGCGTGGCCTCCAATGTCGGTCGCGTGACGCTCGCCTTCAACGACTTCGAAGGCGGCACCGTGAGCCTCGCCTCGATCCGCGTCGACTGTCCGGTCTACCGCGGCGAAGTGATCGTGCTCGAGTCGGACAATCTCTTCGAGGAGTCTCTGACGCTCCGGCATTCGGGCGACTTCGCCGGGCGGGCCGACGAGATCGACTTCGAGTGGCGCTTCGAGGAGGATACGACGGGCGTCCCGCCCACCAACGATCCCGATCCCGCCAAGGCCTCCCGCTTCCGTGACTACGGCACCGACTTCCTGGCCTTCCCCATGACCCCGGCGAGCGGCACGGGCGCGGTCGACGTGACGCTGAAGGGCCCGGGTGTCGTCGCGCTCCGCGACAACTGGTTCGTCTCCCGCTATCAGGGTCCGAGACGACCCGACGGCACGCTGGTCTGCGAGGATCCCGCGCGCAACGATTACAGCCGCTGGGCCGGTACGCCGGACGGGGCGTTCGCCCAGGCCCAGCTCGCCCAGGGCTGGATCAAACGGGTGGTCAGCCGGCTGAATCCGTTCGACGCGCGGGTCCGCGACTTCCACGCGACGCCGACGAATACCATCGCCAGCATGATCACCCAGGCCGGAGCGCGCTTCGAAGGCCCGATCGCGCTGAACCCCGACCCCGACAACCTGAACAGCGTCGGGCTGCTCGAGGCCTACGAGACGCTGCTGCGTCGCGGCATGGATCTCAGCGTCAACGCCGGCATCCGCAACGGCGGCGCCAACAATCAGCTGCTCTTCGCCGCCACCCGCGTCGCGGATCTCTACACGCTGCTCGCGAACGAGGCCTACTCCGATGCCAGCGACCCGACGATCGGAATCCGGACAAGCGGAGTCTTCGGCAGCCAGGCCTCGTCGCTCTTCGCCTTCCAGGATCAGCTCGCGACGCCGCTGGACGAAGAGCTGGTGTTGTTGCGCGGTCGCGACGATCGCCAGAGCAGCGTCTCGACGAGCCCCTTCTACAACCGCCTCATCTGGAACTTCACGAACGGCGACGGTGAGGTTGCCTACGTCTCGACCTATCGGATGACGGATCAGAACGTCGACGGGGTGATCGACGAGGGCGACGGAGAGATCTTCTATCCCCAGGGCCACGGCGACGCCTGGGGCCACTATCTCTCGTCGATGACGACCCGCTACCGGCTGCTGCGCCATCCGGACTTCGACTGGCTTCCGCGCGTCGAGTCCGTTCTGGTGGCCGGCACGCCGATTCCGGTCGACTTCCAGGACGAGCGCAAGTTCGCGCGGGCCGCCGCCGCCAAGGCGCGCGCCGGCGCGGAGATCGTGAACCTCACCTATCGAAAGAGCTACGTCGAGGATCCCGCCGGCCAGTGGCAGGGCTACAAGGACACCGATCCCAGCGGCGAGCGCGCCTGGGGCCTCTCGGGCTGGGCCCGGCGCGCCGGCCAGGGCGCCTACTTCGACTGGCTGCTCGCGAACTCGATGCTGCCGGACGTCGATCCGAATCCGGCGCATACGGGCATCCAGAAGATCGATCGTACGACCGTGCCCGAGCTCGCCGAGATCGCCGTGCAGTACCGGGCGATCGAGACGCAGATGGATCAGGCCGACCGCGGTCTCAACCCGATCGGCCTCGCCAAGGGCGTCGTGCCCTTCGACATCGACCCCAACTTCCTGGAGATCAGCTCCGTCAACCAGGGCCAGACCCACTTCGAGCAGATCGCGAGCCGGGCCGTCGATGCCCTGCAGAATGCCGTGACGGTCTTCGACTTCGCGAATCAGCAGAGCCAGGCCCTGCGCGAGGTGCAGGACGACGTCGACGCCCTCGCGGACCTCAGTGTCGAGCAGGAGCTCGACTACAAGCATCGCCTGATCGAGATCTTCGGCACGCCCTACTCGGGAGACGTGGGCGCCGGCAAGACCTATCCGTCCGGCTATACGGGACCGGACATCTACCGCTTCCAGTACGTCACGACCGATCTCACGCGGGACGTCGCCATCGGCGACGAGGTCGTCCTCGGCGAGTTCTCGCCGCTCGAGATCTCGGAGTCCGGTGTTGCGACCTGCTACTTCCCGTCCGACCTGCCTGCGAGCTTCGCCGAGGGCACCTGCGGCGATGCGGGCGTCGATGGCCTGTCGGTGGCGTACCCGCTCAGCACCGGTGTCGACTGGAGCTTCATCGCGACGCCCTCGATGGGCGTGCGCAGCGCTCCGGGCGAGCTGCAGATGGCGGTCTCGGATCTGCTCCAGGCCCAGGTCGCGCTCGAGCAGGCCGAGCTCGACCACCTCGACGTGATTCGCCAGATCGAAGCCCTGGCGGATCTGGTGGCGGCGCGTTGGGGTCCCGGTGTCCGGAACGAGCTCACGATCCTGAATGCCCAGCTCGGCGAGACCCAGGGGCTGAACGCGGGCATCGGAGTGGCGCGGGGGGTGGCGGCGAGCACGCGCGTGGCCTCGACGGCCGTCCGGAATACGGCGGACGTCGTCAAGAAGTCGATTCCCAGCGAGTTCACCTCGAACCCTGCCGCCTATGTCGCCGTCGCGGGGATCTCGACGACCGCGGAGGTCGCCGCGCTGGTCCTCGACGGCGTCGCCGAGGGCGCCGAGTTCACAGCCGGCAGCCTCGAGCTCGCCAAGGAGAGCGTCGCGCTGCAGGCGGCGATCGACGTCGAGTCCTTCGGCAACTCGATCGAGCAGCAGCAGGCTCGCGCCGAGCTCGCCCAACTCGTCCGGGACGAGGCCCTGAAGCGACTGACCGTCGCCGGGCAGATCGAGGTCGTGCGGCAGGCGAGCCAGCGCTACTCGCAGATCCTGGCCGAGGGCGGCCGCCTGCTCGAGGAGCGGGCGACCTTCCGGAACCTGAGCGCCGCCTCGACCCAGGCCTCGCGCTTCCGGGACATGACCTTCCGCATCTTCCGCAACGATGCACTCCAGAAGTTCCGGGCCCAGCGCGATCTCGCCGCCCGTTACGTCTATCTCGCCGCGAGCGCCTACGACTACGAGACGAACCTGCTCGGGGGCACCACCGGAAGCGGCCGCTCGATCCTGGCGGACGTCGTCCGGGAGCGCAGCGTCGGGGCGATGGTGAACGGCGTCCCGAGCCCCGGCACACCCGGTCTCGCCGACATCCTCGGGCGGCTGCTGCAGAACTTCGCCGTGCTCGAGGGCCAGCTCGGCTTCAACAACCCGCAGATCGAGACGAACCGCTTCTCGCTCCGCCGCGAGCTGCTGCGGATCCGGGACGGCTCCGACGATCGCTGGCGCGAGGCGCTCGAAGACTACCGAGTGGACGATCTCTGGGAGGTGCCCGAGTTCCGCCGCTTCGCACGGCCGTTCACGGTCGAGCTGCTCGGTCCCCAGCCGGCCCTCGTGATTCCCTTCTCGACCACCGTCAACTTCGGGATGAACTTCTTCGGTCAGCAGCTTGCCGGAGGCGACAGCGCCTACGATCCGACGAACTTCGCGACGAAGATCCGTTCGGCGGGGATCTGGTTCTCTGAGTACGACGCGAAGGGCCTCTCCAATACGCCGCGGATCTACCTGATTCCGGTGGGCGCCGACGTGATGCGCTCGCCGACCGACTTCACCCTCGAGACGCGGGAGTGGCGGGTCATCGACCAGCGCATCCCCGAGCCCTTCCCGGTGGTCTCGACCGATCTCACCGATCCGGACTGGATCCCGCGCAACGACTCGCTCTTCGGAAGCTTCGCCGACATCCGTCGTTTCTCGAGCTTCCGCGCCCATCACGACGCGGGCAGCTTCTCGTCCGAGGAGACCGTGACGGATACGCGCCTGATCGGCCGCTCGGTCTGGAACACGCGCTGGCTGCTCATCATTCCGGGCGGCACGCTGCTCTTCGATCCGGACGAGGGACTCGACACCTTCATCGACGGGCCCGAGATCTTCCCGGGCGCCGGCATTCGCACCGGAGAGGGCATCGACGACATCAAGCTCTTCTTCGAAACCTATGGATACTCGGGAGGCTGATCGCCATGCGCAGACGAGTCCTTCTCGGCCTTCCGACGACCGTCGCTGCCTTCGTCGTGGCCTCGACCCTGCTGGGATCGATCGGAGCGGTCCCGGCGGCCGCCTCGATCCCCGAGCCCGACCATCTCTTCTACGGCGTCGTCCGGGAGAGCGGCACGCCGCTCATCGGGACTCCGGTCGAGCTCCGGCTCGGGGATGAGACCGGCGAGCTGCTCGCGCGGGGCCATACCGGCTCCAGCGGCACGGGCTCGAGCGAGCTCTACCTGCTGGAGGTTCGCGTCGAGTCTCCGGAGACTCTCGGAGAGCCGCGACGGCTCGGCACCGCCCGCATCGGAGACGTCGCCACGCTGGTCGTCGACGGCCGCCCGAAGGCCCAGCTGCACGTCGGCGGCCGGGGTCTCTTCGTGCGGATCGACGTCGATCTCCCGAGCGGCGACGTGCCGGCGGCCGACGACCCGGACGGGGATCTGGATGGCGACGGGATCCCGAACTATCTCGACAACTGCACGCTCTCGAATCCCGATCAGCTCGACTCGAACGGCAACGGCGTGGGTGATCCCTGCGAGAGCGGCATCGCGTTCGAAGCGTCTCTGGTCACCGTCGATGGCCCCGTCCAGGGGGCCGGCCTGGCGAATCCGAGCGATCCCGCGACGGGCTTCGGCTCCGTCGACTACGCCTTCGAGCTCGCCGACACGGAGGTGAGCAATGTGCAATACATGGAGATGCTGACCGCCGTCGCCGCCGACTCCGATCCCCACGGACTCTTCAATCCGCGGATGGCCAGCGACCCGCGAGGTGGAATCCTGCGACAGGGCTCCCCGGGAGCCTGGGCTTACTCCCTGAAGCCCAGCATGGCGAGCAAGCCCGTCAACTTCGTCTCCTGGCTCGATGCCGCACGTTATGCAAACTGGCTCTTCAACGGGAAGCCGCAGGGGACGACGGGGCCCGGCACGACCGAGTCCGGCGCCTTCGACCTGCGAATCGCCGATCCAGGAATCGCCGCCGTCGCCGAGATGATCGCGGGCTGGTCGCTGCCGACGGAGCACGAGTGGTACAAGAGCGCCTACTACGATCCGGCGATCGAGGCATACTGGACCTATCCGACCCGCAGTGACAGCGAGCCGCTTCCGGCGCTGGCCACGGGAGCCGGGGACGTCGCGAATCCCGGACCGGAGCGGGTGAATTTCGGGTCGAGCGCGGACTGGAACGGCCTCGACGGCCACGTCACCTCGGTCGGCAGCGCGGGGTCGACCTCGGCCTACGGCGCCTTCGACCTGGCGGGCAACGTCTGGGAGTGGACGGCGGCGGACAGCGAGGGCGGGATGCGGGTGGTGCGTGGCGGCAGCTACCGCGATGATCGCTTCGCCCTCGAGGCCGTGGCCGACGGCGACCGCAGCCAGCTGCTCCGCGAGCCCGGCTACGAGGGGCCCGAGGTCGGCATCCGGATGGCGGTGATCCCTACGGTCGTACCCGAGCCGGGCTTCTCGATGCTGATCTTCGCAGGCGCTCTCGGGCTGGCGGTGGCCGGGCTGGCCGGTCCGGCGCGTCGATCCTCTCGCCCGAGTTGAGCCCGGGCGGCGAGCCGGACCCGAGACCCCGATCGCGAGACGAACGACTCCGGCGACCTCGACGACTCCCACGGCGACCCGGTCGACCCCATCGAGACCCGCGACGGTCGTTGGAGGCGATCGGGATGTCGACGCCGCGCGCCTTCCTCAGGTAGGATGGTCCGAACGCGAGGGATCGGCCTGGAGCTCGAAACGGGCCTTCGGACACCTCGCCCCGATCCGGGAGGCCCATCATGACTTCGATCGAAGAGATCATGCAGACCGAGCTCGTGACCGCCGACGTCGAGGAGACGGTCGAGTCGGTCGTCGCGCGCATGGCGGAAGCGGGCGTGGGGGCAGCTCTCCTGCTCGAGGGCGGGAAGCTTCGCGCGGTCTTCACCGAGCGCGATCTCCTGAACCGGGTCGTGCACGAGGGGCGATCCCCGGCGACCACCCGCGTGCTCGACGTGTCGACCGAGCAGGTCGTCACGATCGCGAGGGATGCGTCGATCCGCCGCTGCGCCGAGGCCATGAAGAAGCGCAAGGCGCGTCATGTTCCGGTCGTCGAGGACGGTCGTCCCGTCGGCATCGTGTCCGCTCGGGATTTCTTCGAGCTCCTCGCCGATCGCTTCGAGAGCCTCGTCGAGCATCTTCGATACGAGAACCGACTCGCCGAGAACGAAGATCCCTACGATCATCTGGGCGGGGGCTACGGGCGCTGAGCCGCCTGCGCCCCGCGCGGCCCGCCCGCTCGCTCGCCGGCCTCGAGGTCCCCGCGCGCTCCAGCTCCGCTAGTTCGCCAGGAACTCGACGCGGCTGAGCCAGGCGCGCGCTCCACCGCGGGTGTCCTTGGTGTTCATCTGGAAGCTGAAGCTGGTGATCGGGGGGACCTTCGCGAGGTCGAACTCCTTCCGGAAGGCGGTCGCGAGATCGAACTCCGTGGAGATCGTCTTGCCGGGGGGCGGACTGCACTCGACACAGAAATAACGACCGCCCTTGCGATAGTAGTTCGCGGTATAGGACTTGCCGGCGCGTGCGTTGCGACTGAGGAAGAGGCTGATGAAGTACGGAGCATCGGGCACGAAGAAGCTGCCGCTGTCGATCTCCTCCTCGCCGAACGAGACCATCACCGCGATGGGAACACGAAACACGCCCTTCTCCCAGTTCGCGCCGCTCGGATAACGGTCCACGCCCCAGACGACACGGATGCGCTCGGCGGCGGGAATCGAGAGCTTGCGCGCGAAGAGGCCCGCCTCGCTCCGGTCGGTGGAGAGCAGCAGACCCTTCTCGCCGAAGCGGGGATCGAGCGCCCGGGCATCGAGCTCGAGCTCGAAGCCCTGCCTCCGAAGCCAGTCGACGGCCTCGCCCTCGGGCTGCTGCGTGAAGTCGAAGGCATGGACCACCCGCGGCGTCTCGCCCTCGCCCTCGGCGGCTCCAGCCACCCCGGGTGTCAGCCCGCCGAGCGCCCCGCCGAGCGCAATGCCGAGCGCGACGGCCGACCTCGCGACGGTCGAGAAGGCGGAGTGCGTCCACTGCCTTCGCCACCACCCGCAGCGTGTGTTGAGCGCGGTCCGACGAGCGGTCCGACGAGAGAGGAGCTTCGGGGATCTTTCGTGGATCATGCCGGGAAGTCTATCCCGTCTTCCCGCCCTCGTGAGGCTCCGGGATCGCGCTGCCCTGAAAGACGCTTTGTCTGCCCCTAGGTCCGCCTCCCGCCGGGAGCGCGGCCGAGCCGAGCTCAAGCCTCCCTGGAGGGCTCGCCGGACGGCGTCTCTGCACCCAGGGGGCCGAATCGCTTCTCGTGTTGAGCGACGACGCCGCCGAGCAGCAGCGCCAGGCGCTTGGCGGCGTAGGGATTCAGGATGATGCGATTGCTCAGGTGGACGTCCACCTCCTTCTCGACGCCCTTCCAGCTCTGGTTCGTTCCGAAGAGCAGAATCACCTCTTCGCGTGTGCTGGCTGCGTTGACGACGTTCGCATAGCTGGTCGCCATCTGGCTGTCGTCCCAGTTCACCTTCGGACGCTGCTTTGCCTCGGCATCTCGGTCCGGGCTCGCCGATCGGTCGGCCATTCTGGTCTCCTTTCTCGAGGAGGACCCTGGACGGGGCCTCCGGAACGGGATCCCTAGAGCGGGATCCGGAAGCGGATTGCGAGATTCGGCGCTGGATCGTATCCCAGGGTCTGGATCTGCGAGCCGTCGCTGTCCTCGATGCGCAGGTCGCCGGCAAGCGCGACGCCGGCCTCCACGTCGATGCGCATCTCGCCGACCGTCTCGCCCAGGAAGGCCAGATCGGGCAGGAAGGAGATTCGCAGGGAGGGAATCACTGCCCGGTCCTCCCCGATCCCCTTCGAGCCCGTCCGGAAGACGGGCGGGGGAGGCGAGGTCGAGATCGTGCGCTCCTTCAGTCGGAAGCGCTCTCGTCGATACTCGACGCCCGCTGCGAGCTCCAGCCAGCTCACTGCCCGATAGGCGATCTCGAACCGTCCTCCCCGGGTCGTCCAGCTCTCGGCATGGACCGAGAGGGCGTCGGTCGGCTTCCAGTCGAGGAGCAGGAGCGGCTGCAGGTAGAAGCCGTCCTCGATCTCGGCCACGCCGAGCACGCCGAGTCCGAGCTTCAGCGTGGGCGCGATCCGGACCTCCGCGCCCACGAGACCGCCTGGCTTGAGGCCGTTGGTGAGGTCTCCGCCGTTCTCGAGGGAAGCCTCGAGCAGCGGGCCGCCGAAGATCCGCCAACGGTCGTTCAGGCGCAGATCGAGCAGCGGGTTCAGCCGCGCGACGTGGATCGTGTTCCAGGGCTTCAGCTCGGATCCCGCGATCGTCGGCTCGTCGTCGAACTCGTAGGCGACGCCGTGGTAGCTGCCGATCGTGCGGATGCGCACGTCCTCGCCCAGCCGGACCGAGAACTGCCCACGGGCGTAGCCGCCGAAGACGTCGAACGAGCCGTCGTCGTCGAGATCGGACTCGAATTGACCCAGGAATCCGACCTCGCCCCAGGAATCGCTCTCCGGGGCTCGAGCGGCCTGAGCCTGAGCGGCGGAAGCATCAGCCCAGGAGAGAGCATCAGCCCAGGAGAGAGAGGCCGGACTCCCAGCGAGCAAGGCCACGAGCCCCGTCATCGCCAGGAAGGGGACCCGAGAGAGGAAGATGCGCCTGGAGCCCTGGGGGCGGATCTCGGGCAGGAGAGCCCGAGAGGAGGAGATACTGGATCGCAACCGAGAGGAGGGAGTCAGGGGAGGGACCTGCATGCGGATCGACCTGTCTCAGGATTCCCGGATCGATCGCGCGTGCGCGACCTCGGGAGACCGTTCGGGATTTCCGAGCTCGAGCACTCGATCGTACTTGCAATGGTTCATGATATGTTACAAAAGATACTGATAGGGAAAGAGTTTCGTCGACTCCTCGGCCGAGATTCCAGCCGGCGTTCCGGAAGGATCGGCCGACGGGCCGTGGCGAGACGAAGACCAGGATCCGACCCCGGGCGTGCCCCCCAACCCGGTCACCGCGGTGGATCGGGCACAACCGCGCGATCGTGTCGGAAGGCATGCATGAATCTCTGGCCCCGCTTCCCGCCGTCCTCCAGCTTGATTGCCTGCCTGCTGGCTGCCGGAGCCGGAATGCTCGCCGCATCCGCCAGCCCTGCGCTCGGCCTGATCGAGAGCCTGGAGCTGGCGCGGAGCAACGATCCCGTCTTCCAGGCGGCGACCTACGAGAAGCTCGCGCAGGACAGCTCGCTTCGGATCGCCTGGTCCAGTCTGCTGCCGAGCGCCTCGGCCGAGGCGGGCTACACGCGGATCCGACAGGACGTCCAGAGCAGTGACAACCAGGTCTTCGCGGTGGGCGCGACGTCCTTCCCGGTGAAGACCTACGGCGCGACCCTCACGCAGCCGCTCTTCCGGATGACCGACTGGGCCGAGGTCTCCCAGGCCCGCGCGAGCGTGAAGCAGGCGGCGGCCGAGCTCGATCGCGCCTTCCAGGACCTTCTCTTCCGGACGGCCGACGCCTACTTCACGGTCCTGGAGGCGCGCGACGAGTACGAGATCCGCCGTCGGGAGCGGGAGGCGCTCGAGCAGCAGAGCGAGATCTCCCAGCGCCGGCTGGAGTCCGGGCTCGGCATCGCGCCCGACGTCTACGAGTCCGAGGCCCGCTTCGCGCTGGCCGAGGCCGACGAGGCGATCGCGAGGGTCGACTTCGCGGACGCGGTCCAGGCCCTGGCCGAGATCATCGGCCGTGCCGAAGAGGATCTGCGGCCCCTCGAAGAGTCGATTCCCCTCGCGCCGCCCGAGCCGGCCAACGCCGAGGTCTGGGTGCGGACGGCGCGCGCGAAGAGCCCCTTCCTGGAGGCCAGGCGGCAGGCCGTCGTCGTCTCGGATCGCGAGATCGACAAGCAGCGCGGCGCTCACCTTCCCACCGTCGACTTCACGGCCTCGATCAACAATCGCGACACCGACGGATCACTCTTCGGCGGAGGCAGTCAGGTCGAGGAGGCGGAGTACGGCGTGCAGGTCCGTGTTCCGATCTTCAGCGGCGGCGCGGCGCTCTTCGGGACCCAGCGGGCCCGCAGCCTCCATCGTCGCAACGAGCAGCAGCTCGTCCAGGCCATGCGCCAGGTCGAGCGCGAGACGCGAAGCGCCTTCCAGGCGGTGATCTCCGTCGCGCGCCGGGTCCAGGCGCTGCGCAAGAGCGTCGAGGTGCAGCAGCGCGCGGTCGAGGGGCGTGAGAAGTCGGTTCGAGCCGGAGTCGACAGCATGATCAACGTCCTGAACGCGAAGCGCGAGCTCTACGCGGCGATGCGGGACTACGCACGAGGTCGTTATGCCTACATCCGGAGCGTCCTGCGTCTGGAGCAGTCGGCGGGGGCGCTCGGCGTCGAGGATCTGGAGCAGATCTCCGAGTGGCTGCGATAGCCGGAGCGAGCATGAAGGAGCCGTCGGGGGGCGGCGGAGGAAGATCGAGGAAGCGAGCGGTTGACGAAGACACGATCTGGGCTGCGAAGGCTGGTGCAGCGGGTTCGGGAGGGACTCGAGCGCGGGAGTGCGTCCGCGCTCGCCGCACCGGCTGAGCGACGGGCCATCCGTTCTCCCGATCCGCGTCGACCGCGCCCCGGCCTCGAGCCGCTCGAGCCCAGGATCCTGCTCTCGGCCGACATCGGGCTGGTTCCCGATGCCCTGCTCGCATCGCCGATCGAGAGCTTCGATCCCCATGACCGCCCCGAGCCCGAGCTCCACGACGAGCTGCTCGCTCGCGAGCCGAGCCGCGCGCTCGCCCCGGTGGCGGATCCCGGGGCTGCGTCGGAGATCGATACGCCGGTCTGGCCCGGCGAGCCCGGATCGACTCTCGCCGGCGACGTGCTCCTCGACCGGATCTGGTCGTCCGACGCCGACGGCTCGACGCGCATGCCGGGGGTCGCCCAGCAGATCCTCGTCCTCGACGCGCGGGTGCCCGAGGCCGTGTCGCTCCTGCGCGCGCTCCTCGACGGAACGACGAGTTCCGACGAGGTCGATGGCGCCTCCGCGCGCGCCGCCTCCGACGTCTTCGCGGCCTCCGACGAGATCTCCGACGCCTCCGATGCGGCCGACGACCGCAGCAGGCCGCTGCGAGACGCTGGCCTCCTCGTCGACGCGCTCGAGGTCCGGGGCGTCGCGGTCGTCGTCCTCGATGCCGAACGCGATGGGCTCGACCAGATCGGGGAGATCGCCGAGGCGTTCTCGGGTGTGGATGCGATGCACGTCGTCTCCCACGGCTCGAGCGGCCGCCTGGTCCTCGGCAGCTCGGAGGTGACGGCGGACTCGCTGCGCGCCCGATCCGACTCGCTCGCCGCGCTTCGCCAGATGCTGGGGCCCGACGGCGACCTTCTGCTCTACGGCTGCGAGGTCGCGGAGGGAGAGGTCGGCATCGACTTCGTGTCGACGCTGGCGGATCTCGCGGGCGTCGACGTGGCGGCCTCGAGCGACCTGACGGGCGCGAGCGCCCTGGGCGGGGACTGGGATCTCGAGGTCGCGATCGGATCGATCGAGACCCCGGCGATCGAGGCCGCGGCCTTCGACGGCGTGCTGCGGGAGCTCGAGCTGGTCGATCCGACGGTGAGCGCCGAGATCTCGCTGGCCTTCGATCCCGCGATCGGACCGGACGGATCCTGGGTGGTGACCTCGAGCGCGGCGTTGATCGACTCGGCCGATCCCTCGACGCCCGTCCCGCCGGGCGCCTCCCTCGCCTTCGAGGAGAGCGACTCGATCGAGATCGCGACCGGGGAAGGAGACGACCGGCTCACGATCGAGAGCGTCGACCCGAGCTTCGGCGGGACGATCCGACTGAGCGGCGGCGGGGGCGCCGATGCACTCGTCGTCGATCGGATCGAGACCCCGGGCTTCGCCGGGACCGTCGAGCTGGAAGGAGACGCGGGGGCGGACGAGCTGCTCTTCGCGGGCTTCGCCGAGGCCTCGCCGGCCACGACCCTCCTCTCTGGAGGCGAGGGCGACGATCGCTTCGTCTTCGCCGACGGAACCGAGCACGTCGGCCAGCTCACGATCGAGGAGGCCGTCGGCGCCGGCGACGATTCGATCGTCTATCCGGCCGGCTTCGAGGGATTCGAGTCGGGCGCGCTCGCGATCGTCGACGAGTCGAACGTCGAGACGGTCGATCTCGCGCTCGGCGAGGCCGCGCTCTCGTCGCTTCGTCAGGGTCTGACCGATCTCGCCGACTGGGCAGCGCGCCTTCAGAGCGAGGGCGACCTGGGCCGGGCGCTGGCCGGCGTCCGCGGCAACGTCGACGTCGGGGTCGGAACGGCCCTCGATCTCGGACAGGTCTTCGATCAGCTGCGGGTTCGGGTCGAGGCGGAGCTCGGCGCGTCGTCGTCGGTCACCGCCGAAGACCTGCGCTCGATCTTCCAGGACTTCAGCCGGACCGGCATCGCCCACGCCGACCGGACGGCCTTCGGCTCCGTCGTCGGGGAGGGATGGACGGCGGCGGACGCCTTCGGTCTCGCGATCACGCTCGATTCGGGGGCGGCGTTCCGCTTCGGGATCGCCGCGACGACCGGCGAGACGAGCCTGCCCCTCGTCTTCGAGGTGCGGCTCACGGGTCTGGCGAGCCTGACGCTGCGCCGTGAAGCCAACGGCGACGCCAGCGTCCGGCGGAGCACTGGGAGCTGGCAGGCCGACGGATTCCGGGAAGGACAGACGCTCACGCTCGCGGCGGGCCGAACGGGCGAGAACCGGGCCTCGGCGGACTTCGAGATCGAGTCGATCTCGGGAGATGGCCGCCGGCTCACGCTGAGGCTCGACGACGCCAATCGGACGGCCTTCGAGACGATCGTGGGCGACGACGACGTCTACTCGACCGTCCTCGACGTCGGGGCCGACGCGCCGATCGTGCGCGTCGCCAATACGGTCTTCCGCAGTGACGGCGCCCGCTGGCAGGACGACGGCTTTCGGGTCGGACAGACCGTGATCGTGGAGGGTCGGGACTGGCTCGGGACGTCGGGCCGCCGGATCGAGGACATCTCGGAAGACGGTCGCGTCCTCACCGTCGACGGCATGGTGACGGCCCAGCCTCCGGGTACGCCGGCGACGCTCTCGGCCGCACCGATCGGTGCGAGCGGGATCGGGCTGCCCGGGCTGGCCGACGCGCTGAACGCGGCGATCGCGGAGAGCGACCTCGAGGGAAGGATCGAGGCGGTCGCGACGGACGTCGTGGGCGGAGTCGCGACCTCGACCAGCCGGCTCGGGATCCGGGTGCTCGACGCCGCCGTCGATCGCGCGACGATCGAGCTCTTCGGGGCCGCGACGGACCTCGAGAGGCTCGGCTTCGAAGGGGAGCGGGCACGCGAGGGGCTGGCCGACGAGCTGAAGGGGCTCGGCGAGCTCGCCGTCTTCGTCGACGGCCCGGTCGATCTCGCGGTCGATGCCGAGAACGGGACGCTGCGGCTCGACCTCGCCTATGGCGCCCTGCGAGAGAGCGCCTTCGATCTCGGGCTCGGCGAGGCCGCGCAGGAGAAGGGCGTCACGCCCGGGGCCCCGGTCGCCATCGATCTCGTCTCGCGTCTCGCATCGGAGCTCTCGCTGGTCGTCGGACTCGGCGATCCCAGTCCTTTCGATCTCTCCGTCGGATCCCTGCGCGTCTCGGCCGAGGTGCTCGACGCGGAGATCGCCAACGGCACGACGATCGACATCGGCTTCCTCGGAGCGCAGGTCGGCAGCGACGTCGACGACCCGAGCGTGGGCTCGGGCACGCTCTCGCTGGCCGCGGAGCTCGACCTCGGGACGAGCTGGATCTCGGTCGACCTGGCCGAGGACGCAGACGCGCTGCGCTCGCGCGCGGCGGAGCTCACGCGCAGTCGGGAGTCCTTCGCCCTCGACCTGCCGCTCGTCGTGAAGCCCGGCCTCGACGTGGTCGGCACGGGAGAGACCTTCCGCGTCGCGGACCTCGGGATCTTCACGAGTGAGACGATCCGCGTCGAGAGTCCCTTCGACGGCTCGCAGACCCTCACCGAGGACGAAGAGAGCCCCTTCCGGCGCTTCGACGAGGTCGAGGCCTTCGCGCGCATCGACGCCCGCGGATTCATCCGGCTGCTCGGCGAGATCCGCACGGCGCTCGCACGCATCGGCCAGAGCGAGCTGATCTCCGGCTTCGACGTCCCCTTCGTGAGCGGCGGGCTCGACCGGGTCGTCGACCTCGCCGATGCCTTCGGCGACGCGCTGCTCTTCGACGACGGCGACGACGGCCTCGATCGGGACGACGACGCGGTGCTCGTGACCGATCTGAACGAGGCGCTCGCCGACGCCGGGCTGGGAGACCTCGTCGAGGCGCGGGTGATCGAGATCGAGGCCAGCGAGGGCGAGCGGACCTTCGAGCTCTTCGCGATCGATCCGAGCGTGAACGAGATCGAGATCCTCGTCGCGGACGGCGACGCCTTCTTCGGCTTCGCCTCCGGCAGCACGACGGGCGCCGAGCCGGAGCTCACGGGCTTCTTCGCCTTCGATCCCGCCCAGGGCCGGCTCACGTCCCCGCAAAGCGCGGAGATCGTCGTCCGCCGCACCGGAAGCGAAGAGCGCGGAGCGATCACGCTCACGGTCGCCGACACGGCCGACAACGAGCGGGTCGGCAACGACGTCGCGAAGCTCCTCGATGCGAACAACGCTCCGACCTTCCGGACCGCGCAGGAGCTGAAGGCGACGCTCGCCGAGCTCGTCGTCGACGCGATCGGCCTCGAGGAGCTGGCCTTCGACAGCGCGGCCAACATCCTCACCTATGAGATCGACCTCTCGAACGACCTCTTCGAGACGGATTTTCCGGTCGACTTCGACCTCGATCTCGGTCCGCTCGGCAACGTCGAGACGGTGGGCGATCCCCGGATCACGATCGGCGGGGAGGTCGGCTTCCGGATGAAGTTCGGGATCGATCTCTCCGCGGAGCCCAACGGCCGGGCGGGCATCGACGACGACACGTCGCTCACCGAGCTTCGAGGCATCGACCGGATCGGCGACCTGATCGAGACGCGACCCGGCATCACGGCGCGCAACACGCCCGATCCCGAGACGACGGACGAGAGCGTGGAGATCGAGCTCGACCGCATCCGTCTCTCGAACGGCCCGGGTCTCGTCTTCGAGGCGGGCCGTTCGATCGACGTGTCCGCCGACGCGCTGGTGAACGATCTCGTCTTCCTGGCGGCGCCCGACGGCTTCAACCTCTTCGTCCGCGACGCTCGCGGCCAAAGCCAGGGCGATCTGCAGCAGCAATCGCTCCAGGTCCCGTCCCGACCGCCGCCTGCGACCGATGCCGAGGGCCTGCTCGTCTTCGACGCGCCGGCGCTCGACTTCGAGCTCGCGCTCGTGAACGTGGCGCTCGGCGAGACGCTCTCGGACGAGGGCTTCTTCAGTGTCTCGCTCGCGGCCCAGACCTTCACCGTCTCCTCGGAACGCGTCTTCAAGAGCCGCTGGCTCGAGGCCATCGAGCGGGCCATCGTCGCGGCTCAGGAAGAGGGCATCTCGAACGCCATCGTTCGCGACGACGGCCGGGACTGGGCGCAGGACGGCTTCGCGCCGGGCCAGACGATCGAGATCACGGGGAGCGCCTCCAACGACGGTCGCCACGAGATCGAGGCGATCGAGGGCGATCGCCTGACGCTCCGGGGCGATCTCGTGCGCTCGGAGGACGGCCCGAGCGGAGACCCCATCCCCGAGCAGGGGATCGAGATCGAGGGGCCCGGCTTCGTGCGTGCGGAGACGCCCGACGCGCTCGCCGGATTCGAGGCGGGCGATCTCGTCCAGCTCTCGGGCTCGCTTCGAAACGATGGCGTCTTCCTCGTCGAGTCGAGGGTCGATCAGGGCTCGACCACGACGCTGGTGCTGTCGGACGTGCTCGATCCCGAGCCCGTCTCGGATGCGATCCGGGTCACGGACATCGGGGCATCGGCACGCCTGGACCCGGCCGAGACGGCGGATGCGCGCTTCCGGATCGAGATCGACGATCTCCGCTACGAGGTCGTGCTGGCTGCCGAGGCCGATCCCGACGATCCCTTCGCGCCCCACACCGCCGACAACGAGAGCCTCACCGACCTCGTCCAGGACCTGCGCGCCGCGCTCTCGAGAGCGGTCGAGGTCGGCGATCCCGACGCGGAGGAGATCGATCTCCGCAGCCGCGTCGAGGTCGTGCTCGAGGGGACGCGCCTGGTCCTCCGGCTGGCGACGGGCACGCTGGGCGACGACGTAGCGCTCTCCTTCGCCTCGACGGGGACGGCCGCGGGAAGACCGACCGGGACCGTGACCCGCACGGGCGCCGAGGAGGGAGACGCCGCCGGCAGCTGGTCCGACGACGGCTTCGCGGCCGGAGACCTGATCCGGATCGCGGACTCCGACGCCAACGACGGGCTCTACCGGATTCTCTCACTCGACTCCGAGACCGTGATCGCGGTCGAACGCCTCGACTCGACGGCCGCGCTCGTGCAGGGAGACGAGCAGACGGACGTCCGTGTCGAAGGGACGATCGCCGCCGTCTCTTCTTCGGTGCAGGAGCCACTCGGAGTCGACGGCGACGCCTGGACGCGCAGCGCCGGCAGCTTCCTCGACGAGGGATTCGAGGCTGGACAGCTGCTCGTCGTGGAGGGCGCCGGGAGCCGCGACGGAACCTATCGGATCGCGAGCGTCGAGACCGGTCGCCTGGCACTGACGGGTCTCGACGGCGGCCCGGTCGATCTCGGCAGCGCGAGCGATCTCCCGGGCGCCCTGCTCTCGAGATCGTTCCGGCTGACGGATCTGAATGCCGGGGCGCGCGGGCTCGGCTTCGGCAGTGCGCCGGGTGCCTCCGAGCAGGCCGCGAGCCTTCACGATCTTCTCGTCACGACGAGCGATGGCAGCGAGTTCCTCGTCAGCCTCGACGGGGCGGAGACCGTGGGCGACGTCCTGAGCCGGATCGAGGCGGCCGCCGTCGAGAGCGGCGCTGCGCCCGATCGGATCCGCGCGCGGATCGCCGAGGACGGCACCGGCATCGAGCTCGTCGAGCGCGGTCAGCTGAGCGGCTCCCCCCGCCTCGCCTTCGAGGCCAGCGGCAGTCGTCTCGTCCGCTCCGAGGGCGACTGGGCGGACGATGGCTTCGCGATCGGCGACGAGATCGTCGTCTCGGGCACGGCGCGTAATGACGGCACCCATCGAATCATCGACCTCGAGAGAGAGGACCCGAGCGACCCCGAGGCCGGGCGGACCGTGCTCGTTCTCGAAGGCGCGCTCGTCGACGAGGATTTCGTCCGCGATGCGGAGATCGTCCGGCTCGGCTTCGAGCGGGGCCCCGAGGACTTCCGCGTCGACCGCATCAACGGCTCGAACGCGGCCCTCGGACTCGGGATCCTGCGCCCGGACGCGGAGACCGACCGCAACGAAGACGGCGAGATCGACGTCCTCGATGCGGACGGTCTGATCGAGGGCAGCGCCATCGGCGGCAGCTCCCTCTTCGACCGGATCTTCATCGAGGATCCGGAGCTCAGGGCCAGCCTCTTCCTCGAGCCGAGCCTCCCGGGCGGCATCGACATCACGGGCGACTTCGGCTTCTTCGAGGCGGCCTTGAATGCCGATGGAAGGCTCTTCGCCGAGGCGTCGATCCGCCTCGACGATCCCGGCGAGGGCGACGCCGAAGACGGCCGGATCACCCTGCGCGAGATCGCGACCGGGATCCAGGACATCCGGAGCTTCGTCGACGGGCCCCGCTTCGCCGGCAATGCGCTCGACGCCGATGCCGGATCGATCCTCTTCGCGAACGACGCGGAGGGCGGCGTGATCACGCGTCAAGCGGGCGACTGGGAGGCCGACGACTTCCGGGTCGGTCAGCGCATCACGCTTCGCAACGCCGGCGGACGCGACGGCGACTACACGGTGCGCGCGATCGAGGCGGCGGCGGGTCAGACGGAGAGGCGGATCCTGCGCCTCGAGGAGACGTTGCCGCCGGGCACGAGTCCCGACCCGATCCCGGCCGACGGTGCGCTCGAGGTCGTCGCGGCGATCGGGACGCTGCGCTTCGAGGTCGTGCAGGCCGCCCTCGGCGACTTCGCGGACTTCGCGGCGCTGGGCCCCGATGCCGCGGTCGTGCTCACGCTCTACGACTTCGGCGATCCCTTCTTCCGGGAGGTCGTCGGCCCGCAGTCGAAGGCCGGCGGCAGCGTCTCCTTCGAGGCGAGCGACCGGATCCGGGTGACCCGCGGCAGCGGCTCCGAGGAGGTCGACGAGACCCTCGCAGACCTGCGCGAGGCGCTCGCGGCGCGCGAGGAGCTGCGCCTCGAGATCACCTATACGGATGCCGGGGGCGAGGAGCGCACGGCCTCCGGAGAGATCGTCTCGATCGACGCAGAGGGGCGGATCCGGGTCGAAGAGGATCTCGTCGAGACCGTCGACGGTCTCGACGTGAGCGAGGTCCGCTTCACGAAGCCGCCCCGGACCGACATCGACACGCCCGATCTCGGCAACCTCCTCGACTTCCAGGACATCGGTCTTCGGGACGTCATTCGCGGTCTGCAGCTGGCCTCCGACTTCCTCGGGCAGTTCGAGGCCTTCGGCTTCCTCGACGACCCGATCCCCGTGATCGGAACGAGCTTCAACGACCTGCTGGCCTACGCGGACGAGCTCGCGCGGGTGGTCGAAGATCTCTCTCGCGATCCCGACGGCAGCCTGCAGCGACTCGAGGCGCGCCTCGAGGAGATTCTCGGCATCGACGACGGGACCGATCCCGCCCTCGGTCAGGATCCCTTCGACGTCGAGCTGACGCTGGCGACCGAAGAGCTCTTCGGGGCCTCGACGGGCGAGACGAAGAGCGTCCTGCGGCTCGATCTCGTCGTGGGCTCGGAGTGGCGGGAGTCGCTGGGGGTCGACTTCGATCTGGGCGGGGAGGGCGTGCTGGCCGGATCGGCGGGGCTGGCGACCCGGGCGGCCGCCGAGGACCGCGTCGCGCTGGCCACGATCAACGTCGAGCTGCTGCCCCCCTCGACCGCTCCCGAGGAGGTC
>CAYXLY010000005.1:24625-25174 GCA_964466005.1 uncultured Spirochaetaceae bacterium
ATTCTCCGGAGTGACTGGAGTTCAGACGTGTGCTCTTCCGATCTCTCGACATCTCGCAGACTCGGATGCGGGGCGAACCGGCGCTCGTCTTCCGCGCCCGGGCGGGCGAGGAGAACGACGAGATCGAGCGGCTCGACGGCGAGAGCTTCCTCGGCGACGGATTCCTGCCGGGCCAGACGATCCGGATCGAGGGCACGAGCGCGAACGACGGTCGCTACGAGATCCTCGGAATCGGAGCCGAGGGCCGCACGCTGATCCTCGCGGAGGATCTGGCCGCGAGCGAGGGCGAGGAGGGCATCGGTCTCTCCGGCGTCGAGCTGACGGGCTCCCGCGCCGTCTCGCTCTTCGACGACACGGCGATCACGGCGAGCTTCGAGGCGGGCGCGGAGAACGTGAGCTTCCGGGCGGCGGTGGGGCCGCTGGGGCTCTTCGTGAACGACGGTCGGATCGGCATCGGCGGCAGCCTCGCAGCCGACCCCAACGCGCCGGCGGACGAGCCCCTCGACGTCTTCCGCGTCATCGGGTGCCAGGGCAATGCCGATCGAGCAG